>JBBTWV010000055.1:0-8119 GCA_038062615.1 Patescibacteria group bacterium
GAGTCAGTTGGTGGCCACTCATGAAGTTCATAAAGATTCCTGGACGCCAGAGAAAGTTTTTGAAAATGCAGGCGAAAACGACATTTTTGTGGTGACTTGGGGGCCGCTTGTAGCAGAGCACATAAAGCTTATTCGGCATTATCGTCCCCGTGCACGCATACTTTATTATGCACAGAGTTTTGGATGGAATGTTCGTGTGCCGCGCGGGATTCCCATCGCGTGCGTGAGTCGTTTTGTGATGTCGCAGTGTGCACTTTATGCGCCGGAAAATTTCTGCACCTATATACCTCCGCCGCTAAGTCCTCATTTTAAAATGAAAGATTCGCCGCGTGATATTGATATTTTGGTGCATACGCGCAAGCAAAACAATTATTGTCTCAAACAGCTTCTGCCGGCACTCCAGGCGCAAAATTATAAAATCCAAGTTCTTGATTCTTGGCTTGAGCAAGACCAGCTTGCCGCGCTCTTAAATCGTACGAAAATATTTTTGTATGTAACGGAACTTCACAAAGCGGGTCTTTTCCGGCGTCTGCCGGGCGAAGGTTTTGGTCTTCCCGCGCTGGAGGCGGCAGCGTGTGGCGCCTTAGTGGGAAGCAACTTGCTGGGGGGCGTGACGGATTTTTTAACTCCCGGCGAGAACTGCATCAAACTGCAAAATGGTGACTTGGATTTTGACCTTCGGCAAATAAGCGCAGCACTTAAGCATTTTAACGCGGATGAACTTGATGCTAAAAATATTGCCACGGAATATTCACCCAATGTAATTCAAAAAAAATGGGGCAAACTCTTTGAATCTCTGTGGCGATAGATTAAGATGTGCACATTGATGTTTACGCTCGACCTCGTTCGGTTGGGACCCACAAGACCCAACCTCACTTCGGTCTCGCGGCCGTGCCTCTATTCTATTAATCGGCATGCCGCCTTAGCGGCAACCGTGTGCGGCCCAGTAATTAAAAAATGCTTTTCTATGAATCTTAACTTCTCAAGAAAATCCAACAAAAAATCACTCCTTATATATCCCGTTTTTAAAAAGGAGCGAGTGAAGAATGCTGCCATCAATCAAATTTTACAAAGACTCAAGCGTGCAGGAGAATTTGAAGCCAAAGATGGGCAGCTGTTTTTCCTTTTTGAGAAGGGCAAATCGCTTCCTGGCAAAATTATTTTGCTGGGCCTAGGTGATGCCAAAAAACTTACCGTTGCCGGAGTGATGTCCGCGTTTGGCGGCGCGGTGAAATCGGCGGCGCATCATGAAGCGAAGTCGGTTTCTGTTGTTATGCCATCGCAACTTCAGGAATATGCCAAAGTTATTGCTGAGGCCGTGGTATTTGCCAGCTATCAGCCGTCGCGTCTTTATAAGACGGGTAATGCTTTAAAAAAACTTCAAAAGCAGTCTGTTGAGAATGTGGAATTTGTGGGTATGGAGAAAAATGAGGAGGCCATGAAGGCCGCTCGTTTGGGATTTTCTACCGCGCAGTTGGTTAACGAAGTTCGCGACTGGGTAAATGCTCCGCCTAATTTTGCGAATGCGAAATTTTTTGACCAGAAAGCCAAAGAAATCGCCAAGGCCAGCGGTGCCAAACTCACTATTTTACGCAAAAAAGAACTTACGAAGCTCAACATGGGTGCTTTGCTTGGTGTGAATCGTGGTAGCCCGGATGAGGCGCGTCTTACCATTTTGGATTACACGCCAAAAGGAGCCGACCCCAAAGAACCACCCATTGTGCTGGTGGGGAAGGGAATTCTTTTTGATAGCGGCGGTTATAATTTAAAGCCGTCTGGGCACATGGAGGACATGCAGTTGGACAAAGCCGGAGCCGCTGCGGTAATTGCCGTCATCAAACTTTTGCCTCAGCTCGAAATCAATAAGCGCATTATTGCCGTAGCGCCATTTACCGAAAATCTCATTGGGCGTGATGCGCAAAAACCTTCGGAAATTGTAAAAACATATTCGGGTAAAACCATCGAGGTTACCAATACAGATGCTGAGGGTCGCCTTGTTTTAGGTGACGCCATCGCCTATGCGGTGGACCAGTTTAAACCAAAATATTTGATTGATCTGGCCACGCTCACGGGTGCCTGCATGATTGCGCTGGGACATCGCTATGCCGGCATCATGGGCAACGATAAAGATCTTATAGATCAGCTGCGTAAGGCTGGTGATGAGGTGGACGAAGCCCTTTGGCCGCTGCCACTCGACAAAGAGCACACCGAAAAAACAAAGGGATATTATGCCGATCTTTGTAACTCGGATCACGGTTCGGCACGCTACGCGGGAGCTTCTAAGGGTGCCGCGTTTTTGCAGGAGTTTGTGGGCAAAACCAAGTGGGCGCATTTGGATATTGCTGGTCCGGCCTTTACCGAAGATCCCAAAAAATACGAGCACAAGGGGGCCACGGGATTTGGGGTGCGGGTTGTGGCACGCTTTTTGGAATCGCTTTAGCCACAGTGCACGCAATCATCCTGCTGCATTTTTTTGGCGTACGGTTTGAGGAGTAATATTTTATACACTGGCAAAGAGTCACTAAAATTCCAGTATAAGCAGCCCTTTTCGTTGCCTTCATTGCAGCTGAACCCAAGAATTTTAAGTGTACGGCGAAGCTGCTTGTCATTTTTGGCGCTTTTTTTAAGGCGCAAAATGGATCCCAATGGATAGGTCTCGTCTTCGCTTCCAAAAAATTCCCCAAGGCGTTCTTCTCCGCAATCATCAGCTGTAAAAAGCTGGCCGAGCCAGTTGAGATGTTTGTATTTTGGAGCTACTGGAAATCTTGTTCCTCCTATTTCCTCACGTTCAATGGGTGCTCCTACACATACATTAGGGTAGGCGCTTCCTTCAAATGCATCTGCTACCGCAAAAACCTGGAGTGGAAAAATCGCAAGAATTCCAAAGAAAATAACGAAACAGAGGTGAAGTATTTTTTTCATAAATGAACAGAGTTAAGAAGTCGCTTGAATGTTACACTGTCCATCACCAACTGTACATGCATGTGGGGAAGGGATATTTTACATCCATGCGAATCGGCATTGACGCCCGCCTTTACAGTAGCGCTTTCACCGGCATTGGCCGGTATGTTTACGAACTTATTGATGAGCTCCTTAAGCTGGATCAAAAAAATCAGTACGTGCTTTTTTTCAATCGGCCTAATTATGAGGAATATAGAATTCCGAACAAGAGAGTTCAAAAAATATTTGCCGATGCGCCGCACTATTCTTTTGCCGAGCAGTGGAAGTTTTGGCGGCAGTTAGAAAATGCCAAATTGGACCTCATGCATTTTACGCATTTTAATGCGCCGCTTTTGTATCGCCGTCCAAGCGTTGTTACCATCCACGATCTCACCCTCAATTTTTACCCTGGCAAAAAAATGAATCGCTGGTATATGCGCGCGGGATACCACCTTATTATTAATTCCATTGTACGACGTGCCCAAAAAATTATTGCCGTTTCGGAGCATACGAAGGGTGATGTCGTTCGCTATCTAAAGGCTGATCCGCAAAAAATTAAGGTGATTCATGAAGGGGCGAATCCGCAGTTTCATCGCATCGCGGATCAGCATTTGATTCAAAAATTTTTGCATCGTATGGGTCTGGGGAAGCCCTACGTCCTTTATACGGGCGTTTGGCGGAGTCACAAAAATCTCGTGAATTTAATAAAGGCATTTGGAATCCTTAAACGAAAATTTCATTTTGATGGACAGTTGGTGATTACCGGAAAGGAAGATCCGTGGTACCCGGAAGTGAAAGAAACGGTGCGCCTTGAGCATCTTGAAGGCGAGGTGCGATTTACGGGACTGGTGCCGGATGAGGATTTGGTGCTCCTTTATAACGGGGCACTTTTGTATGCACTGCCGTCATTTTATGAAGGATTTGGATTGCCGGCGTTGGAGGCTTTTGCCTGTGGAATTCCGGTGTGCGCTTCGCAAACATCCAGCTTGCCAGAAGTATGCGGAAAAGATAACGCCCTCTTTTTTAATCCGCAAGATCCGCATGATATGGCAGAAAAAATGGCGAGCCTCTGCCAAAATTCACAGTTGAGAGAAAAACTTATAGTGCGAGGCCTAAATCGGCTTAAAGATTTTTCTTGGCAGCGCATGGCTCGCCAAACTTTAGAGGTTTATAATGAGGCCCTGCAAATGTAATCCCTTTTATGTACATCTCCTTCCAAAAAATCATTCCTAAGGCCCTCGTCCATCTGGGCATCAAACGCGAAAGCAGCGCGGCGTTGATTTGTGAAAAGTATCGCAAGTGTGCGGAAAAAATAGTTCATAAAGAAGCCCTTTTGCACACCTTCCCTAAATTTTACAGAAATAAAATTCTTACTATTGCCGTAGAAAATTCTGTTTGGGCCGCGCAGGTGGCTAAGCAAAAAATGGCTCTTATGGAAGCCATAAATTCCTCACTCGGTGGGCCAAAATCAGTGGAAAATATTAGGACGCAGGTAGTGCCAAGGGAGATGTTTAAAGCTACTTAGGCTCAGGAGACGATTGCCTTATACAACCAAAAATCGCAACAGGAAGCGTCGTCGCAAGAACATTAAAATCTCTATCAATAAGTGCTTCGTGTTGCTCTCTCGGTGGCACTACGTTGTTTGCTGTGTAAAGTGGTTCAGATATGCCAGCCGATGCGTCAAATGAAACGCGATAAACAATTTTCGGTTTTTGTTGATCAACGAATGATTGATCATTCTCAACCGTTGGTACTCCCCTATCTTTAACAAAGCGGTATATCGCGGTATTTACTTCACGATGGTCCGCTGTTTTTGCCACAGCGCTTGATTTATCTATTTTCCACATCCACCAGCATGTCTTAGCTTCCACAAATCGTATAGTTGCCAGCACTGCTTCAGAAAGATGATAGAGCGGGAGTTCAGGAGACGGCATGTCCTCGTCCACATGTCCCTTTCCATCATCGGTTGGCGGCGGCGAACCCAGCTGTCTTAATAACTCTGGTGGCACAGTTTCAATGGGTACAAGTACATACTCTTGCGGAGGTGTAGCCTGCGGTGGCGGAAGTGTGGCGGCCGATTGCGGGGCATTTTTTTTAAGAGGAATGATTCTTCGTGAGCTAAAAACAAACCAGTCTTCTGCTGGAGCTTCATCAGCCTTATCGCTCATGATCTCGTGGTAGGTAACGGTTATCCATACCGCTCCGTAGCTTTGAAGTTCTTCATTCCACACGATCATATTAAACATAAACTCCTTTTTGGCTGGCATGTGCGGGCCTTCGTAGGATCCGTTTAGACTCAGCGCATAAGGATCGCCCTGCTTTTTTTCGCCACCATCTCCGCTTAAGAAATTGTGTCGCTCCAATTCTGGAACATCAATGATGAGTGATGCCGAAACTGCCGGATCCATGTCGGCGCGCTCGCCAACAATTTTCCATTCCTCGGGCAGAATCCGTGCAAGATAATTCAGCGCCGAAGTTTTTGCTGAACTGCGTAAAACTTCTTCACGGGTATGCCGCGTGGCGGTTTCAACAACATCTGTGGATGGTTCCTCAAATTCCGATCCTCGGTAGATCTGGCCCTCTTGGTCAATGTCATTGGGCATTTGGGCGCTTACTTGAGGGGTAAGTGCCGTGCTTACAACTGTGGCCGCTACAATAATGGAGTCGAGATGTCGCATAAGGATGGCGATTATATATCGTCCCTATAAAATGTCAAGCTCCTGCTTAAAAGCAGATTGACTTTAAGGCTAGCCCAAGGCTAAAATCCTTTTGCTTATTAGGTTGCGCCATATGGCGCATTAATTTCTTAGCCTCACTGAGGTTCGGCCTCTATGTTGAGAATCAGATTTTCTAGAACTGGAAAGGTAGGCCAACCGAGCTTCCGAATTGTGGTAGCCGAGAACCGCGCACCGGTAAAAGGGCGCTATCTTGAGATGGTTGGGCACTACATGTCGGCTCGCAAGCCTAAAGTGATGGAGCTTAAAAAAGAGCGAATTACCTATTGGATTAGCAAAGGAGCTATTCCAACGGATACCGCTGCTGCGCTTTTTAAGAAAGAAGGCATGCCAAATATGGAGAAGTACTTACGTCCTCGCAATCGCGCAAGAAAGGTGAAAGGTGAGGAAGTTGCCGAAGCAACCGCGGCTCCAGCTAAAGCAGCGCCACCCGTAGCTACACCCGCACCTGCCGCCGAAAAATCACCTGCATAACGGCCAGGCCTATCCGAAGCCGTCAATCCCTAATCCTCTTCCCTCATGACTCAGCACGATCCAAGCCAGGGTCCCGATCGAGATTTTGTAGAGTTCCTCGTCAAACAAATGGTGACGAATCCGGACGAGGTCCAGGTGGTGAGAAGTGTGGATGAAATGGGAGTGCTCATTACGTTGCGAGTGGCTAAGGAAGATATGGGCCGAATTATTGGCAAAAACGGCCAGACGGCAAAATCTGTTCGCGTTCTTTTGCGAGTGGTGGGGGCCAAAAATAATGCCCGTGTAAATTTGAAAATTATTGAACCGGACGGAAAAGAAATTCAGATTTCTGAGGGTAACGACATGCTGGAGTAAGTTGGCAGAGATTTTTGAATGAGGATTTGCGAGGTGACGCGCTTTTCATGACGCAAAAAATTGAGTATTCTGTCGAAGTCTTAGCGGACAAGTTTCTATGGGCCGGTAGATCAACTGGTTAGATCGCATCCCTGTCACGGATGAGGTTGCGGGTTCAAGTCCCGTCCGGCCCGCCAACAGAACACAAGCGAATCCTGCGCCATGCCGCGAACGCTCACGGACATGGAAGTGAGCGGCATGGCGCAGAGATGAGCGCAGTGTTCATTATAAAATGAGGGTTTTACATTCGCTCCCTGTCATGGAAGTGAAAGGCTTGTGCTAGAGGCGAGTGAAGTGTTCCTATAAATAAAACGGGCACGGAAATGAATGACTTGTTTTCGAGATGAGCGCAGTTGTCTTTATAGACAGGCATGCACACATGCGATGAGAGTTTGCAAATTATTTTCTTCATCTCTGTAGAATGTGCTGTCTCCCCCCATAAATTCAGACCATTGCCCCATATTGGAAGGGAAACCCAACTTACTCTCCGAATCAAAAAGTGCATGAGCTTCCCCGTATTTTAGATCGCGAATATAATTATGAATCTTTTTCCCACGTTTGTATCCGTCCGGGTCATCATCATTAGGGGACAATGTTTTACCGATGTCCCCCGCCATCTTGACTGTATGCTCCACACTGCGTTTTAATGCGTCTTGCCCAAATTCAACAACTGCCCGTGCCAACTCTTGCGCGGCCGCTGTGGGAAGTTTTCTTTGAAAAGTTTCAAAAAGCGCCGTACCAAACTCGGCATCAGAACCGCCAGTGTACCAGTCCATAACCGCATCTTTGTTTATGAGAATCAATTGATATGCAAGATTGGTTTCACCCAGATACGCATTGGCAGGCCCTAGAGTTGCATCTCTAGCAATCGCTTCGGTTATGCCTTCATTCAGTGCGCGATTTCGGCCATGCGCTCCATATTCTAACGATTCAATATAAGCATGGGCAAACTCGTGTACCACCACGGAAAGCATACCTTCATATGTTTGATTCATTTCAGCATTGGAAGAAATGGTAATGACTATTATGCCTTCATCGGGTTTTTCCGTAGTTCCTCCCAGAAATTTCCCTAAAGGTTTTACTTGAAATTTTGGAACGTCTTTATTTTTTAAAATCCTCGCGAGCACGTCAGGATTCGATTTAACGTCCGTAAATTTCAAAAGTCGAAGAAGCGCAGAATCAAAATCCGACTCAAAATTTTTGACGAGTTCACTTGCATGTTTTTCAATCGGTGTGCCGCGAGCCTGGGTGAGCAATGACTTGAACTCTTTCAAAAGCCCCGTCTTATATTGTTCAAGATACTCATGCAGCTGCGGACTATCCCAAAGGTAATTATCAAGCTCGGCTGATGCACCCATTCGGTTCAATCTTGCACTTTGTTTTTTTACAATGCCTTCCGCGCTGGGAGGCACAATAACGAACTCCGAAAACCCCTCTCTCGGCCTTTGTTCCGGATTATTATTTTCATTTTCTGCCATCCCTGTATTATAACATTTTCCTCTTACGCATGCACCTCCATTGTGTATAATAACCACATGAAAAAATATTTAAAAAAGCATCATGCAAGCGTGGCATTC
>JBBTWV010000056.1:0-10286 GCA_038062615.1 Patescibacteria group bacterium
CGACGAGCCTCAACGTATTGGAGGAGAAATTTAAAATTAATCGCCTCACGATAGCAAGTATCTTTGACGCACTTGAAAAAGCTGAATTGCTTATAAAAATTCCGGCATACGGATCCAATATGACGATCGCTAAAAAAGCGAATAAATATCTTTTCATGTCGCCTGCAATCAGGATGTCGTTTTTTTACTTTACCGGTCAGGAAAGCACCTATCTCACGCGGCAGGGTAAATTATTGGAAGACTCAATCGGATCGCATTTATATCGAGAATTTATCATAAGGGGACAGGGAGCTATACGTTACGACAGCGAACAAGGCGGAGCGGATTTTATTTTGCAAATATTAAACAGCAAACAGATTATTATTGAGGTGGGGATGGGAGATAAGGACAAAAAACAGATTATAAACAGCATGAAAAAAATAAATTCCGACTACAATTTGATTTTTTCCAGTTCAGGACTGCAGATTGATAAAGAATCCAAAACGGTGTCTGTTCCTTTGGAATATTACTTTTTGATGTAATTTTGGCAGCCATCTATGTCTGAATACTACAACGCAAAACGCACTCGAAATCTCTACGATCCAAAATCTCAAGAACTTTTCCGCTTGAGCCGTTCCAAGATTGATTTATTCATCAAATGTCCGCGATGCTTTTACCTTGATCGCAGACTTGGAATCGCACAACCTCCGGGTTACCCTTTTTCTTTAAATTCAGCCGTGGATAAGCTTCTTAAGAAGGAATTCGATATTTATCGAGCAAAAGGTACTCCCCATCCACTCATGAAGGCCTATGGCTTGAACGCAGTACCGCTAGCGCACGAGAAGATTGATGAATGGCGTGATTCTTTGCGTAGGGGAATTACTTATCATTTCCCTGACACAAATCTCCTGATCACTGGTGGAGTTGATGACGTGTGGGTAACACCAAAAGGGGAACTGATCATAGTTGATTACAAGGCAACTTCAAAAGCAGACGAAGTAACGCTCGATGCGGACTGGCAGGACGGCTACAAACGCCAAATGGAGGTATACCAGTGGTTGTTTAGGAGCAATGAGTTCAAAGTCTCTCCTACGGGCTATTTTGTGTACTGTAATGGCGTTACGGACAAAGATATGTTTGATAGTAAGCTGGAATTCGACATTAAACTTATTCCGTACAAAGGCGATGATTCTTGGGTGAAAGGAACGATTGAGGATTTACACAAATGTTTGAATAGCAGAAAAATTCCAAAGGTTGGGGAAAACTGTGATTATTGTGCTTATGTAAATGCAGTAAACGAAAAATTGCCTGTATGAATATCGTCTATATAAATCTTGTTCCGCGGGAAATCCGTAATAGTAAAATCCATTCTTTTTTGAGTGAATTTGCTAATTTCCCATTTTTTCTGAGTGAGAATGTAGATATTTCTATTAAAAATGTTGAAGATATGTTTCCGGGGGTTGGCTCATACATTGAGAAAATTCTAAAGTTTTATTGTACTAACGATGGAGATGGGGTTGCTGGCGTTGATGCATTTTTCAAAGTTTTCAACAATCATCTTTCGACTGATGACGTAAAAAACAAAAAATTATATCTCGGTGAAGATATATCAGTTTACGAAATATTGGATGAAGGTTTTAAGATGGAATATTCCTTTAAAGATTCTAAATTCGTGATAATCAGCGGGACTAAATATCACATACCATTTCCTTATGGTGTTGCTTCCGGAAACGTATGTATTAATTGTTGTTTAGAAAAATATTCGATTTGGCATGAAACCGCACATTTATTTGGTGCGAGTGATCACTATGATGAGGTTAACCACTCAAATACATGCGGAGATCAAAAATGTTTTATGCAATGGGATTCACTAAAAGGTAGACATTTTTGTAAGAAGGCAATAAGTGAGATCAGATAGTTATCTGAATCAATAAAATTCACCATGATCCCGCCCCGCAAACGGCGGCTCTTTGAAGCGGGCAGGCAAAAAGGAGGGGGTCAGGGGGAGGAATTTTTGCCTGCCCGTCGTTCCCCCCGTTGAATTTGCACAAACTCCCATTCCGCGCCGCCCGCCCCCTTTCGGGCGGCGCAGGGAAGAGTGCTTGGGTGCGCCAGCGTGCGTTGCCCCCTTTCAACGCACGCTGGCGCAGGTCAGAGTCGGTTTTTCAAAAAATCTCTGGAGGCTAGCCTCCAGATGTCTTAAAATGAGTCCGAACCTCGTCATACAGGCAGCTCCAAACTAGAAGGTGAGCTTGTTTTTCACCGTAGGGTTGGATATAATGAATTCATGTCTATCCAACCCAATATACTTTTGCGTCCAAACCTTCAGGAATTGCTTGAAGATAAGTTACAGCGGCTACAAAAGCTTCGCCCACTTTCGCCTGCTTTGGTGCAAAAGCTCAAGGAGCGTTTTGAAATCGAAATGACTTATAACTCTAATGCCATAGAGGGAAATACCCTGACGCTTAAGGAAACATACTGGGTAATACAGCAAGGTATAACCGTGAAGGGGAAGTCCCTCAAGGATCATCTTGAAGCAAAAAATCATAAAGAAGCCCTCGATTTTCTGTATGAACTTGTGGAGCATGGCAACTCATCAACGATTTCTGAATATCTCATAAAAAGTCTCCACTCGCTGGTGATCCAAGATATTAACAAGGACATCGCGGGACGATATCGGAACAAAGATGTTTTTATTACGGGAACGGATCACACACCTCCGTCGGCGCTTGATGTATCGTCAAAAATGGAAGAACTTATCGTTTGGGCTCGGAAAAATCACCGAACTCAGTCGGTGGTGGATTTTGCCGCTATCTTCCATCACAAGTTCGTGCATATTCATCCTTTTGAAGATGGAAATGGGCGAGCAGGTCGGCTTCTCATAAATATTTTTCTCATGCAGTATGGTTTTCCTATGACTATTATTCAAGTGAATGATCGCCAGAAATATTATCGGGCTCTTGCTATGGCGGATGCGGATAATTACCGTCCACTCGTCAATTTTATCGGGCAGGCGGTTTTGCGCTCACTCAATATCTACTTGGATGTTTTAACGCCTTCAAAGGAAAAAGAGAAGTGGATTACTTTAGCGCAGGCTGCAAAATTTTGTTCCTATTCTCAGGCGTATTTGGGTAAATTGGCCAAAGAGGGAAAAATTGACGCCCATAAAGTAAAAAGGAATTGGGTTACGACCAAAGAAGCCGTTGAAAGATATGTTAAAGAGCATGCTGAAAAATAAGGAGCTCCAAGCTTATAAAATGCTATACTCACCCCGCTTTTAGGTTTCTTAGCTTTAGAACTTATTTATGAAACTCCACACCGGTGATCCCGCTCCAGAATTAGGTCTTAAAGATCAAGATGGCAAAACTCACTCTATTGCCAGTTACCTTGGTAAATGGGTGTTTCTTTATTTTTACCCAAAAGATGATACACCGGGATGTACTATTGAGGCCTGCACGGCGCGTGATAATTTTGCGCAGTTTAAAAAAATGAGTTGCGTGGTGCTTGGCGTGAGTATTGATACGCCGGCCAGCCACACCAAGTTCATCAAAAAATTTACCTTGCCCTTTACTCTTTTGGCGGATGACAAAAAGGAGTTGGTGCAAACCTATGGCGTTTGGGGTCAGAAAGAGTACATGGGACGGGAGTACATGGGAACTTTCCGTACCTCATTTATTATTGATCCTCAAGGCAAAATCAGAAAGATTTACCGTGAAGTACGTCCCAAGACACACATTGAAGAAGTCTTAAAAGATTTAAAGAAACTTCAGGCGCCTAAAGTCGGACAGTAGGGGACGCTAGATCCTTTCATAACTTGGCTGGCGGTTTTTACTAATTCCGGGGTGCCGCCACAGCACACACCGAACATTGGAACCCCACTTTCTTTGCATTGTCTCCAGAATGCCATAAATTGCTCGCGGCTCGTGTTGAGTTGTGCTTTCAATCGTTTTAACTGAGCTTCTTCATCACCCGTTCTTACTTGTATTTCAGAGAGGCGCCACAATGTATCTTTTTCTCTGCCATCGTCGGTTCCAACATCCTCACCGTTAGCATACATTGCGTCAGGAACTACGCCGCTTTCTAATATCCGGTTCATGTTAGTAACACCGGTGCAGTTGGCACCAACACGAACGATAACGCCGCTACCAGCTTCTTTCTGCATATCTTGTCTCATTTCATTAAAGCCGTAGGAGCCATTGGCAGATGGATCAGGAAAGCCTTGGCACGTAGCTTCAAAACAAACGACCAGTGCTCTCACGCCAAATTCCTTGGCCAGTATTGCTAATGCTATGGCTTCTTGCTGATACCGGATGGCTTCTGCCCAAAGAATATAGGCGCCTCCATTCACAAGTGCGTCAACTTGGGGACGTTGCCTAATATAAGCAAGTTCTTGGTACTGGCCTTCACGCAAGTTTTTTACGCGGTCATCATCTGCGCCGGAGGGTATCGGTAATTGGTGCGATGGACGCACCAATTGGAATATCCGTACCGTACGTAGAACGCGCAATTCTTACAGCGGCAACATTGTATCCTTCTAGAGTACTACTTAAACGAAGGGTATTATTATTTGTGTCTTCCGGATCCCAGTCGGCATCATTTTTTGAGCCGGAAATTCGAAAAGAGGTGAGGCGATGAGTTGCGGTTACTCCAATCGTGGCTCCGCTATTTCTGTAGGCTTTAGTAACAGCCTCAATAGCCGCTTGGCCTTTTGCCGAATACATATCGTGCGGATCGGCATTATTTATTCCATACGGATGCTTCCTTACCTCGGATCCTATGGGCCCTTGAATGACTCCTATCAGTTGTTGCTCTAAACTCATTGGGGCCGATACTATCAAACGGTTGACGCCTGTCAATAAAAACGTATCTTATAATCAGTTATGAAACTGCGCGGAGCATCAAAATTATTTATCGGGTTCGTGATGATGCTTGCGGCATCGGTTGTTTTTTTAGCTCCGTTGGGGCAAGCGGCTGACAGCACAAGCAAAACAGAAACGGCGCGATTTTCTTATAAACTAGACTTGGTAAAGGTGGCGGTTGAAAAAAGGGCGGATAGTGCGCGCAAAGTTCGCGAGGTCATAAAAAAACGTCTCAAGAAATTGGGTTACCTCACGGCAAAGGTTTCGCTTACTGTGAACCGCAAAGAGCAGCGTTTGCGTGTGGAGATTCCGGAAAAGCTGGAATATCCTGATGAAATCCGCGAGCTTTTGGCTCGTTCGCTCGTGCTGGAATTTAAAGTTAAGGATCTTAAAAAAAGTTCGAGCATGAAGACAGTTTGGAAGACGACGCCACTCCAAAATATTTATGTGGCGAAGACGAATATTTCTCCGGGGATGTTTGGGGACCCCAATGTGCTCATCCAATTTACCAAAAAGGGCGGGCAGATTTTCCAGAAAATGACAGCCGAAAATATTGGCCAGCCGATTGCTATTTTTTTGGATGGGGAGCTCATCTCGTCGCCGACGGTGAATGCTGAAATTACCGATGGACAAGCCATTATTGTGGGTGCTTTTAATTTGTATGAAGCCAAAAAGCTCATGCGGGATATTGGTATGCCTCCGTTGCCGGTGTCTACGCGATTAATTCCTGAATCCTAATATATGACAGAAAACGGTGAAAAATTGAAAAAACATTTTGAAACGGGGCACTATCATAAGGGTGTGCATCAAAGCCGACGGATGATCCGAAGTCTTAAGCAGCGTGCTGATACTCGTCGAAAATTTTCCGCCAGGGTTGCCGATTTTATGACTTCCATATTTGGGAGTATCACTTTTTTAGCGCTGAATGTTGTTTGGTTTACCGCTTGGATCCTTGTGAATCTCAATCAGATTCCCGCAATAGCTCCATTTGATCCGTCTTTTGGATTGCTTACGATGATTGTCTCACTGGAGGCTATTGTGTTGGCAATTTTTGTTTTGATTTCTCAAAATCGTGCGGCGAAAGTGGACGACTTGCGTGAAGAAATTGATTTGCAAGTGGACATTATTACGGAAGAAGAAATGACCAAGCTTATGGAAATGGTGGCGAAGCTTATGGAGAAAAACGGCATTGATGTGTCGCACGACGAGACCCTTAAGGCGATGCTTCTGCCAACGAATATTGAGAAAATTGAAAAGGCGTTGGAGCGGCAGGTAGGGGAGTAATTTTATTTTTTTATTTTCAAATTATGGAAAATACCATTCAAAAAAATCATGTGCGTGATTTTTTCTTATATCTGCTCGCTATTGTTACGCTTTACATGTGCGTGTGGAGCTTTATTAGTTTGCTCTTTGATTACATCAATGTACTTTTGCCGGATCAGCTCAATACCTACTACTCTTGGTCATATGAGCAGGTCAGGTGGTCGATTTCCATGCTGATTATTGTCTTTCCGGTCTACTTGGGAGTCACTTGGTTTTTGCGCAAGGATATTATTGCTTATCCGGAAAAACGCGACTTGTGGGTACGCAAATGTTTGCTTTATTTTACGCTTTTTTTGGCAGCCATTACGATTATTGTGGACTTGGTAACGCTTATTAATAATTTTTTGAATGGAGAACTCACACTGCGATTTTTCTTGAAAGTTTTGGTGGTGCTCGTGGTGGCGGCGGCGGTATTTGGATACTATCTTTGGGATCTGCATAGGGAAACCAAGCAGGGTGATAAACCGTCTAAAGTTTTGGTTTGGACGGCGGCGCTGGCGGTTTTCATAAGCATCGTGAGCGGTTTCTTTATCATCGGTTCCCCGGCCACACAGCGTCAGCGCCGCTTTGATGAGCAACGCATCAATGACCTCCAGCGAATCCAGGGCGAAGTGATCAACTACTGGTCGCAAAAGCAAAAACTGCCAGCTCAGCTTGGTGATTTAAATAATGATATTACGGGCTTCCGCGCTCCGGTTGATCCTTCTTCCAGCGCATCCTATGAATACCAACCCAAAGGAAGATTGGCATTTGAACTCTGCGCTAATTTTAATTTGGGCTCATCGGATAAACCTGGAAAAACCGGGTATTCGGCGCCAGTTCCTTACTATCCTGGCGACGTTTACAGCCAAAACTGGACGCATGAATCCGGCCGAGTTTGTTATGAGCGCACCATTGATCCCGAGCTTTACCGCAAGGTCAGCCCGAAGTATTAGGGTCCATCGCTTCAAACTGTTGTTCGCACAACCCTCAAGAAAGCATATTGATGTTCCCCGTTTTTTCGCGCTGATATTTTTTCCAATTTTGGATCGTGGACATTGTCCAGCATGGAGCCTAACCCATTCCAGTGGCCGCCGCCCCATCTTCGTTGAATGACAAAAATTCTTCCGCCATCGGTACGCCGGTGAATTTGATAAATCGGTCTCCAGCCGACGCCAGGTTTTTCTTTCGGATCGCCACCGCAACTCCCTGCATGTTCCCCAACAACAAGCGGCTCGGCTTCGGATGATCCGGTATTTTGTGGTACGGAAGTCACTCTCATTGGAACCACCTCTGCGGCAGTTTCATGCCTCATATCCTTGGCAAAATCGCCGTCAGTATAGGTAATTAGACAAATATCTCCTGGCGCCAATTGGGTCGGATCCTGGCAAGATTCAAGAGTATGTTTTTTTTGCAGTCCCAAGGCGTCCAGTAATTCTCTGGGGAGTTCCTCCGGATGTTCATTCATTTTCCGCTTAGCGAAATCCAATAAATCTTTAGGCGGATTATTGGCTGAGTCAACCGGTGGAATGTGATTCCAATAGGGCCCATCTAACCGTATGGTGGTTCGCAATTTGCGTGCATAATTAAATATGGCTTCTTGAACCGTCGTCCCATTGATAAACGAAGCACTACGTTCACCGACACCTAGTCTTAAGGCTCTATCCGGTTTTCCCAGGACACTGTTTAATCCCGGAAAACGAGAGCTAATATCGGGAAAATTTCTTCCTAGGCTCATATTTATGCGCTCAAAAATTTCACAATATCAGAAATCAAAAGTGGCTCCGATTGAAAGAGATTGGTGCCGTGATTGGCTCCGCCGTACATGGTAAGCGTAGCCGTTTGAGGCTTCATTTGCTGTAGAATGATAATCGCTTCGGCAGAAGGTGTGTCGCTTTCTGCGGCCACCAGCCAAGTTTTTTGGGTTGGCTCCAGCTCTTTCATGACTGGTTCTGTGGTGATGCCGCGATAGTTGAGCCCGGGAGAGAGGACCACGGCATGCGGAACATTACTGTACCTTCGCAAAGCATCCAGCGAGAGATTTGCCCCAATGGAAGCTCCCACAAACGAAATATTTTCCTCCGTGAATCCTTTAGATTTTATAAAATTCATAGCGGCATCAACATCTAGTCGGCTGGCTTGGTGCTGGGAATCAGAAAATTTTTGATAATCCAGTTGGCCGTTTTGCGTGCTCTCACCATGACCGCGAAGATCAATCGTCATAGTGGCAAAACCTGCTTTATTAAGGGCTTTTACAAGCGGTTCCCAGCTTTGCCGCACAGCCGGCATCATATGCAAAAGCAAAACGGCTTTTTTGGCATCCTTGGGTACGGACCAGTCGCCTGTAAGCGTTATTTGATCGCTGGTTTGAAGAGTGATGAGCTGAGTGGCCATATTATTGAGGTTGAATGGGGCCGGTTCAGGAAGATCAGGCAGAGCGGTTCGCGGCGGGGAAGTATCTTGGGAAGGCAGATCCACAAATGGTTGAACTCTTACTTTTGGCCCTCCGCATCCATTAAGCAGGAGCAAGCCAGAGACCAAAATTATGACAGCGATTTTTTTCATGTGGCCTTAAGAATTCCTTATAAAGGGCAAACCAGCTTTCCAAGGCGGCTGCTGAGTTCAAAATTTTCAGAGTAGTCCACCGGCACATCAATAATCACAACATTAGGAATCGTAATGGCCTTTTTGAGGGTTGGCAACAGTTCTTCGGTTTTGTTGATGCGGATTCCCACGCAGCCAAAACTTTCGGCGTATTTTACAAAATCAGGATTTCCAAAAGTCATGCCAAAAGGATGTCCAAATTGATTTATCTGTTTCCACTCGATCATGCCATATTTGCCGTCATTAAAAATGATGATGACAAACGCGAGCCCGAGGCGTTTGGCGGTTTCTATTTCTTGGCTGTTCATAAGAAAACTTCCATCGCCGCACACGGCCACCACATGGCGATCCGGGTACACCAGCTTGGCGGCAACCGCACCAGGAAGAGAAATTCCCATGCTGGCAAAACCATTAGAAATAATTACCGTGTTGGGTTGGTAGGCGGGGTAGAGCCGCGCCAGCCAGAGTTTGTGCATGCCCACGTCCGAAAGCACGATGTCTTCATCGCTTAGCGCGTGTCGCAAATCGTAAAGAATTTTTTGAGGCTTAATGGGGTAGCTTGTGGAATTTTTGTGGTTGCGGTATTCCGCTTTGGCAATTTCTTTGAGCTTTTCTACATACGGAAAGCTCTTATCAAAGCCCGTGAGCTCGGTGAGTTCTTCCAGCGCCGTGGCAATATCTCCAACAAGTTCCACTTCCGGGCTGTAAAACTGATCCACCTCCGCCGGCGTGGAATCAATATGCAGAATTTTTTTATCTTGATTGGGATTCCAAAAACTTGGTCCGTACTCAATGAGGTCGTAGCCCACCGTGATGATGAGATCGGCTTGGTCAAATCCGCACATCACAAAGTCCTTAGCCTGTAAGCCAATGGTGGCGATAAAGAGGTCATGCCGCGCTGGCATGGCTCCCTTTGCCATGAACGTGTTCGCTACCGAAATGGAATTTTTTTCGCAAAATTTTACGAGTTGCCTGCTGGCATTGCCGCGAATAATTCCGTTTCCTGCCAGTAAAATCACGCGTTTGGATTCGCGAATGAGCTTGATAGCCTGCTCGTAATTTTTGCGTGAGGCCTGGGAACATGGCGGGGGACCTGCATTAAGCGGTTTGTTGTGCGTGTCTTTGGTAATCTCGCGTTCGGCAATCGCTTCCGAAATTTCTATATGCGTGGCGCCTTTTTTCTCCATCTCGGCAATACGAAAAGCTTTGCGCACCACCTCCGGAATCACATCCTCATGGTTCACTCGCGTGTTCCATTTGGTAATGGGACGGAATGCGTTTACCACATCAATATACTGGTGGCTTTCCTTATGCTCCCTTCGAATATCGGCTTGGCCGGTAATGGCTACCAGCGGTGCGCGGTCCATGTTGGCATCGGCTACACCGGTAAAAAGATTCGTGGCGCCAGGGCCAAGAGTGGCTAAGCAAACACCAGCGCGGCCTGTGAGGCGGCCATATACATCCGCCATAAAAGCGGCGCCCTGCTCATGACGCGTTACTACCAGTTTGATTTTTTTCGTTTTGCGCAGTGCCTCAATAATG
>JBBTWV010000057.1:0-17980 GCA_038062615.1 Patescibacteria group bacterium
AGAAATATTACAAAGGTGGTGGAGAAAATCACGAAGGTAAAAGCCTAGTTTTAAACTCCGGTTTTGTTCTTTAAATTCCTATGGCAAGTTCGCGCCATCTCGCTCGAGTCCTCGTTCTGCAAACCTTGTTTGCTTACGAATTTCATCCTGCGACTCTTTCTGGGCAGGCGTCCGATCCTGAAGCGGTGTTGGAGTATGTTGCAAGAGAGTTTGAAGGCAAGATTGAAGATCTTAGTTTTGCCTACGAACTTTTAAACGGCGTCCTCAAACATCAAAAAGCAATTTGGAATCTAATGGCCAAGTATGCCCCTGCCTGGCCAATTGAAAAAATTGCCCCGCTTGACCGCGCGGCTATGGAGATTGGTATTTTTGAAATGCAATACTCCAAGGACGTGCCACCCGTTGTGGCTATTGATGAAGCGATTGAACTGGCCAAAACATTTGGAAACGAAAATTCCCAAAAATTTGTTAATGGAGTCTTAAATGCCATCCTCACTGCCAGCAAAAAATGAACTGAATCTTTTGGAGCGAAAAATTCGCATCAAATTTCGCGAGCCCGCGCTTTTGCAGACGGCTTTTGTGCATAAGTCGTATGTGAATGAGCACCGCGGCGATGTTAAAGAGCATAACGAGCGTTTGGAGTTTTTGGGCGATGCGGTACTGGAACTGGTTACCACCGAGTATCTTTATAAGTGCTTCCCAACTTCCGGCGAAGGCGAGCTTACCAGTATGCGGTCGGCGCTGGTGAAGGGAAAGCATTTGGCCGAGGTGGCGCGTACATTGGAGTTAGGAAAGTATCTTTTTTTGAGCCACGGCGAGGAAAAATCCGGCGGGCGCGAAAAGAGTTATATTTTGGCTAACACCATTGAATCCCTTATTGGAGCCATTTATTTGGATAGGGGATTTGCCGTCGCCCATAAATTTATTGATCAGTTTATTCTAAAAAACCTGGTAGACATTCTCAAGAAAGGTCTCCATATTGATACCAAGTCAAAATTCCAGGAACTTTCTCAGGAACGCTTGGGCATTACGCCCATTTATAAAACCATGTCGGAAAGCGGCCCCGATCATAACAAGATTTTTGAGATGGGCGCTTTTTTTGGTGATGAGTTAGTGGCTACAGGAAAAGGTTCCAGTAAGCAAAACGCCGAGCAGGATGCGGCCTTGCATGCGCTGGAGGCAAAAAAGTGGTGAGGAATTTATTGCAACAATTTTGAGAATTCCTTTTTTACTGCGCTGTCAGTGAGCCGGCAAAACTGGCATCAATGCTTTTTCGGTGCGAGAATCCTTGATACATCTCGTGCCAAAATTTAACCTCCGGTTCTCCAGGCATCCAGCATAAATAGATGGTGCGGCCTTCGTGCTCAAAAGGAAAATCAATAAGCCCTAAACTCAAATCTTTAAGAAGAGTTCCCACGCTCTGCAGCTCTTTCATGTGGTACTCCACCTGATTTAAAAGTGTTTCGGCGGCTTTAAGTTTATCCAGTAGGGTAGTTTCGCTCATGGATAGGCGTGCTTTTTCTGTTTTTACCTCACCATGTATAACCTCCGCCGCTCTCATTTTCGTCAAAATGTCGCTTACAATGGGGCGAACCAAGGAAAGCGCTCGATTGGCGGATTCAAGGGTGAATTGCTTTTCCATAACGCCACTATTTTACCATAGAACTATATTTTTTGAATTTCCTGGTGATTCCATTTGTTTTCTAGTGCGCGAGCAATCCGCAAGAAAATCATCTCAATTTCTTCGCTGTTAAAAACCGTGGGCTGGCCATTGTCACATTGGCTTACGATGGCTTTGCGTAGGGGAATGCTGGCCAAAAAACTGGTGTGATACGTCTCGGCAAGACGGTTGGCTCCACCCTCGCCAAAAATATCACCGCGCATGTTTTCCACAATTCCAACAAGTGGAACTTTTAGCATCGCGGCAGAGTTTATCGTTCGGCGGGCGTCCATCATTGCCAATGCTTGAGGTGTGGTGACAATCATAATTCCATCTACAGCAAAATTTTGGAGAATGGTGATTTCGGCGTCGCTGGTTCCGGAAGGAAAATCTATAAACAGGCAGTCCAGCTCACCCCAAATACTTTCTTTAAGCAGTTGTTGGATGATTTTGCTAAGGATGGGCCCGCGCCAGGCGATTGGTTCGTCGTCACTTCCGCACAAGCCAGCCATAGAAACGGCTTTTATTCCCCATTTTTCTGCGGGGATAATTTTGTTATCGGCGGTAGGAACAATTTTGGAGGTAATGCCGAGCATCTTATAAAGATTGGGACAGCTGATGTCGGCGTCCAAAATGCCTATTTTTTTACCGCTTTTGGCCAGCGTCAGGGCTAAATTGGTGGTGACAAAGGTTTTGCCAACGCCGCCTTTGCCGCTCATGATGCCGATGACGTTCTTGATGCCGGGAAGTTTAAATTTTATGGCCATGGGAGGAAAGAACCCCGCAGAGCAGGGCAAGTTGAATACAGGGTACCGCGTTTAATATTCTCGGGCAAAAACTTACACTGGATTTTTGAGCTCCTTTAGGGCGTAAGCGTTGCTTACAAAAATAACGAAGGCCAGTGAGCCGCCAATGATAAACAGCCAGTGTACTGGCAAAAATAAGAGGACGCCGATGGCCATGGCCTGGCCTACCAGGTTCGGGAAGGTGTCACTGGTGCGATAAACAGAGACGAGCTCCACTTCTTTTTCGGGCATCTGGCGGAAGAAGTAGGCGTCGCGGGTCATCTCTAAAAATGAGGTTCCCGTGGCGGCAACAAAAAAGAAAATAATGAAGGTGCGCAGATCGGTGGTGAGTCCCATAAAAATGGTAAAGAGCGCGGCTAGGAAATAGCCAACGATAAATATTTTTCGTTCGCCGGTTTGGCGGTCGGCCAGCTGACCAATGGGATACTCAAAAATGGATTGTGAGACGCCCATGAGCGTTTTGGTTAAACCAATAATAGGGATGGTGGCCCCGATGCCAGTCATGAGGAGCGGCAAAAAATCCCACATGGTGTAAATGAAGCCAAGGCCGGCGTTGTTGATGTAGGTTTTTCGCATGTTGGGATCACGGAAAAAACGCTGAATATTTTGTGCCAGCGAGCGGGCGTGCGCCAGCTTAACTTCTTCGTTATCCAGCCGAATAAAGAAGAATGTTATGAGTGCAATAAGTGCCACCGCTGCAGAAAATATAAAGACCGCTTCAAATCCGTAGGCGTCGGCAATGAGGCTTCCCAGGAGTGGCCCAACCACCCAGCCGATGTTGCTAAAACTGCCAAGTTTGCCTTCGTTTTGCGCTAGCTGTCTAAAATTTGAGTAGTGTTTAATATAGAGGCTGACATCCAAAACAAAAAGTGAAAGTATGAACTGGTAGACGGCAAAGCCGAGTAAGACCACAGCCGTGTGCTTGGCCATGGCAAAAATTCCAAAAAGCGCGGTAAAAATGATGAGTGCCAAGAGCAGTGATTTTCTTTTTTTGAGGTGCTGGATGATGTGCGCGGAGTAGATGTTGGAGGTAAAGGATGCCAGGTAACCTATGAAAAAAATCATACCGACGGCGGCATCGGAGTGGACAAACTGCTTAAAGTAGAGCGGTAAAATGGCCGTAAGGCTGGCCGCGGCAAGGTTGCGAAAAAAGCTGATTTCAAAAATGACCCAGAGTGGGGAAGACGAAAATTTAATACGCAGGAGGAGGCTTTTCATCACGGCGTATAATACTGTGCCGCTATCGTATCGGCAAACGGATAAGTTGGAGGAAGAAGCATCTGGCCCCACTGGCCGGAATTTTTGAGTTCGTCTTTAATGGCTTCCACGCGCTTAAAATATTCTTCTTTGGGATATTTCACGTTGAGGATTTCGTACTCCGCGTGGTTGCGGCTGATACAGCCAAAGCAGTCGTGGGAGTTAAAAATGACCTCGGAGTAGGTGATGTTGTTGGAAAACCAGACCACATTGCTACACAGAATGTTGTAACTGCCGGTGACGCCGATGGCTTGGTACAGGTCTTCCGACATCGTCGCGGCAACATTATCCACATCCATGGAGCTTTTGCACTGGTTAATATTGGTGCCGCCGTAGATGAGATCTTCGGCGTTTTTAGTGCGATAGCTAAAAATGAGATTACGGGCATTGCGGAGTTCGGAGCCCAGGCAGTTTTCGCAGTTTTTTTCAAAGGTGGGGCGCTGGGGCGTCTTCTGTTTTAAATCTTCCAACATTTTAAGAAGTTCTTTGGGCGAGTTATTTTTGAAGAGGAAGCGTTTTTGGGTTTCGTATTCTTCTTTTGAGACCTGCTTGTTGAGAATGCAGTAGGACTGATTTTGCAGGCAGCAAGACAAAAAACAGTTCTGGCAGTTAGTAAGATCCCAGGTGTAATCACAGTTAAAACAGTTGATGAGGTAGGAGCCATAGTTGCAGTTGTAGCATTTTTCGGCAAAGACGCACTCGTAGCAGAGCTCGGATTTTTCCACGTCCAAGCAGTCGCAGCACGAGGTAAGGCCTACGCAGTATTGCGCGTAAAAAACGTCTTCACTGTAGTGCGTGCCGCTTACCAAGTAACAGTTACGATTGAAGGTGGAGTAGTTGGTGTAGGCGCTATTCTCACTATTGGTATGGATGATGGCCAGCCGCGGCGTGCGATTTTGGAGATCGAGAAAGTCTTGAGTGAATGGCATGGTAGACATTATGTCATTGCGAGCGGAGCGACGCAATCTTGCTATGGCTTCCAAATTTGCTCAGGAACGTTTTTTTCGTACAACTCATCGCGTGCGAGCATAAAGAGAAGGTCGGAGAGGCGGTTTAAGTAGATAACTATTTGAGGACTTACGGAGCTGTTTTGTGCGAGGGCCACGATGCGGCGTTCCGCGCGGCGGCATACGGCGCGGGCCAGGTGAGCGTGAGCGGCAAATGGAGTTCCTCCCGGCAGGATAAAGTTAGTGAGAGGTGGAAGTTTCTTTTCTAAAATATCAATTTCATTTTCCAAAAAATGCACATGCGATTCCTGCATGCCTTTTTGCGATTTCGCTTCTGCATATGCCAGCTGTGCACCTATTACAAAAATGTCATTTTGAATTTGCTCAAGAATGGCGGCGGTTATTATTGGCGGCTCATGGCTGAGGAGCACTCCAAGTGAGGCATTGAGCTCGTCCACCTCACCAATGGCTTCAATGCGAGCATCATTTTTAAGGACGCGCTTGCCTCCAAGAAGGCCAGTTTCGCCCTTATCTCCTGACTTCGTATAAATATGCCCCATTATTTTTTATTGGCATAAATAGCTCCGAGGATGGCGCCCACGATGGCACCAGCACCCATGCCGAGGAATTTAGCCGGAACATAAAATCCCATCATAGCGCGTGAGCCCATCATCCCAGAGCCAATACCACCCGCCAACCAAGCAATAAGGAGCCCCAGGAATAGCCCGCTAAAAATACCAAGTAATGCGCCGCCGAGCGCACCAAAAATCATACGAACAAACGGTGATGCTTTTTCTAGGCACATGGAGAAGAATTTATGTGATAAACCTGCCCGATTATAGCACGGTGCTTTGGGCTCACTGTTCCGGCTTATTTCTTGTTGGCATAAATGGCGCCAAGAACACCGGCAATAACGGCGCCTAAGCCCATTCCCAGCGAATCATCATAATCGTTGCCCACACATGGGGTCGGGTTCGTTGCTGTGCACATTTGCGTGGAGATCCATTCAATGATTATTGCAAAAATGAATCCGGCAAAAATTCCAAAAACAATTCCTATGAGAGAACCAAGGATCATTCGGGTAAGTGGCGAGTATTTTTCAAAATTCATATGTAAAATTATGAGATAAAAACAGCCCCATAGTAGCATAATCACGCTCTTTTTACATAAGCCCCAATCTTTTTGCCGATTCAATGTATGCTAAAAAATTTTTCCGTAAGCCGATATGAATAATCAAGACAATTATTTTTTCTTTTTCAATAAAATAGACTACCCGATACGGATCAACTCGTAGGCGATAATAACCTTTTAATTCCCCGAGGAGTGGTTTGCCGAATGTTTCCGGATGAGTTTTAAGCTTTTTCTCAATACTACGCAGAATCTTTTTCTGATTTCCCTTTGTGATCCTTTTTAGGTCTTTTTGTTCAACAAAGCGATGATGAACTATTTCGTACATAAGGAGTTTTACAAATCTATGCCAAGTCTTTTTGCCATCTCTTTCCCAGAAATATAGTCGCCCTTCTTGCTTTTTTCGTGCCGTTCTTTTGCAAGATATCCGAGCACAATGTCTTCAAATGTTTCAAACAGCCGATTTTTTTCCTGATACTCATCAAAATCCTCAAGCACGGCAACCGGTTTGCCTTTTTTGGTTACAATTACCGTTTTTGTTTTCAGGTTTTTGGTTAATTGCGGAATTTCTTTTCTTAATTCCGCTGTGCCAATAATAACGGTTTCGTCGGAGATGGGTATCATAATAGTCTGTTAATATGTACATCTAAAGTGTACATCAAACTGTACATCAAAGCAAGCCAGACGGTGGTGTTTTTTATATGATAAAATCAACCTAATTATATGATAGTAAGGGCTCGTAGCTCAGTTGGTTAGAGCAGCTCCCTCATAAGGAGTTGGTCCCTGGTTCAAGTCCAGGCGAGCCCACCATCCTGAACAAGAAGGGTATCTTTACCCTTACTAAACTCAGGTCGTAACCTTACTTTAACCACATTTTTGAAATTTGTGGCGAGGTTCAAAATGAAAAGTCGAGCGATCTCGGACTTTTGAACATGATCGGCGTTTCGCCAGTATAGATCGGCTTTTTTCCAAAGGTTCAAAAGTTGGTCATAGTTGAGGAGGTCAGTAAGTTCATCTTGCTTCAGCTCTTTGATTTGGCCTTCCAAAGTTTCCTGGTCTTTTTCAAGCCTCGAAATTTCTCCCAGGCGCTTTGTTCTCATTTTTTCCGTCATGTGTGCCGAATTCTGCATGAACTCGTCTGACAGGCGGGAATGCTCGCTTTCGGCGTGCTTCAGCGTGCCCTGAAGCCTGTCCATTTCAGTTTTTCTGGCTGTACGCCGGTCAATTTGGCGCTGGCGAAAAGCACCCGTGTATTCCTGGTATTGCTTGTGCGTTAAGTTCAAATCTTCGCGGAAGGCTTTTTCTATGCCAGCAAAAACAATTTTTGCGCGAATACCTTTTCCGTAGAGCCTGCACTGCTTGTTGTTGCAGCGGTAATAGAGATAACGTTCATTGTTTCGGCTGCGGGATGCGCCTGGGTTGCAGAGCGTCTCACATGCGCTACAAAAAATATGCCCTCGAAGTGGGTACACATGCTTCATGTTTTCTCGCACGCGTTCGCGTCCGCGTGAGTTGAGACGCTGAACCTCAAAATATTCTTGTTCGCTCACCATTGGGACGAAATCATAGAGCTCACACAAATTTATTTTTTCACCGCCTTGATTCAGTTGGCCAAAATACATGGGGTCGGCAAAAACATTGGAGAGCTTTGCCTCGCTCATCGCTTGATACCGCGCCATCTTGGTTTTTTCCTTTTTGATTTTGCGTTTGTAGCCTTGCCCGTTTAGCCAGGCTACGATTTTTTCGTAGCTTGTGTCTTTTAGGCGCATGTGCCAGGCCTCTTTGATAAGTCCAAATGTTTTAGCGTCTGGCCGCTGGAATCCTTCTTCGTCACGGAAGTAGCCGTGCTTAAAGTGTCCGCTGCCTTTCCCCTCCATTAAATTGCGCTTGTTCCCGCGCTGCACATTTACGCTCAGGCGGTCTGAATATTCTTTGGAGAGCGCGAAGGCAATGCCGAGGAGCATCTTGCCGCTTGGGTCGTTTGTGAATGGGTGCGACACAAATTTGAGGTCAACGAGCTTTCCGGTGTCTATGAGGTGTATGATCTCGCCACCTTCCTTCATGTTGCGTGCGAGGCGATCTGGATGCCACGCAATGATCCCATCAACTTCACCCGCCCCAATTCTTTTTAGTAGCTTCGTAAAAAGTGGCCTCACCCCAGGAATCTTTGCCGTCTGTTTTTCAATGATAGGTTTTTCTGGAACGTTAAGCCCTAAGCGCTCAGCGAGCTCTTTACACTCGGCTACTTGGTCTTCAGTCGAGCGGAGTTGTTTCCCAGGCTCATCCGTACTTTTTCGCGCATAAATAACGTATTTTTTGGCAAGTATCGTTTCTCCGTACATCGGTATCAGTATTCTCTACAAAGTCTTGTTTTGCCAGCTAACTTATCTCTTATATCGCAAGGCCGCCGCTTTCTAAGAAGAGATCCAAGTCGTGTACCTCACCGCAATGATGAAGTACATTTATAAGCCTTTCCCAAACCAAATCAGGGACAGGATGTTGGGGATTCAAAGAACGACTGAACATATACTCTCCAGGTTCAGCTCTATTCTCTCGTTGATAATGATATGAAAAATTAGTTAAAAACATGCCTGTATCTTTAGCAGGTATGCCACTTGGTATCTCTTTTGCCACGACGTCAAAAATATCTTTAATCCATTTTTTCTTGGTAATGTCCTGAGCAGGACTGTGCGGTGCATTTATATCAATGAAAATCATATATGGTAGGCTGCCGACTTCTTTTTTCATAGCGTCGCTCAAAAGACTTCTGATGTTGCCTTTTAAGTGTTCTTCATCTTGTGCTTTCCCCGACGTATGTAGTATTCCTTCTCTTCGTTTACTTTTGGCTTCCACGGCGATTTGGATGTTATTCTCTGGCAGTCGTGCAATAAATTCAGGATGCTTCATTCCCTTAAACTCTGGCTTGTTTTCATCAAGAAAATCTATGCTAAAACCTGCACGTGCAAATACAGATGCCACTGCAATCTCATATCGAGCACCTTGAAATTCCTCGCCATTTTTTCTTAGCCTACGGAGCAGAAATTCCGGCAGATGCTTAGTGTGTTGTAGGCAGTATATATCGAAGGCAAGCGATAATATCCATTGTGCATATCCATCTGTGTCTGCAAAGTATCTTCCTGTTCTCAATTTAACTTCTTCATCCTTGTTTTTTATAAGAAATTCTCGATACTTTTCGTAACACTGGGCTATAAAATGCCTTTTGTCTGGGGGGAGCTTTTCCTGCTCTTTACCCCATGCATTACCCATTGTGGCACCGAGAACCCATATAATAAATTCATGAAAAGTTTCGTCCACACGACGAAAGAAAATCCGAGAATATAATGCCCGCGTCCTCTGCCCATTGTGAACAGCTTGCAGATGGGAGATATAGTATCCAATTTTTTCTAATAGAAGAGAATCTGATGCATTCTTCTTGTCAGTTTCTGCTTTTAATTCAGGCAAAGCATCTGGAGGGTGTTTGCGCACTTTTATTCCTTTGGATTGATGCTCTGCCCAGCAGCAAGTCTTATATTTTTTATTTGATCCACACGGGCATGGATCGTTACGGCCTACTTTTTCCCCACCATGAATAACACTGCTAGAGCTCATAGGGTAACTATACTCTTTGGTGTTCTGTTTTAGCGTGTTGATTTCCTCCATCCTGCGGTCTTTGCCTCTCCCTCGCTACAAAACCACTTCTCACCATCGCTCTCGTTAATGGCAGTTTTTGAATAGTAGCTCCCACTCGGGTCGTGATAAATTTTCTCACCCGATGAGCTGATATTCCCTTTGATCAGGCATTGTGAGGGCTGGACTTCAAGGGTTGTTGAAGGAGTAGTACTCTCCGCATCGGGTAGAGTCACTGGGGCGGCTGGCGGAGTCGTTTTAGCATCATTTTGAGGGCATACTTTTGGATCCCACAAGCCTTTTTCGCCTTCGATGGCCTCTTTTTGGTACTGCTCAAATTCTGCCATGTGCTCGAATGGAAATTGGATGTAGGCGTGAGCGTAGCCTTCTTTGACCATGTACTCGTTTACGAATGACGCGTCTTTCAAATAAACATAGCGGAGGAGGCGTTTATATTTATCACGGTTCGAGTTGGTCTTATCTGCTTCCAAGCGAACTTTTTTGCCCTGCATGAGCTCTTTGGCTTTGTCTGAGGCCTCTTTGCCAAAACACTGCACGGGCTTTCTGGGGTCTACTGTTTCGGGCGTATCAATGCCGATCAGTCGAACCTTCTCTTTCTTTGCACCGATTTTTACCTCGATGGTGTCGCCATCAATGACTCTCGTAACTTTGTAAAACGTGGTCTTGGCGGCTTTTGCCTCGACCAATTCCACATTAATTACCAGGAATGCGAAAAGTAATGTCAAGGTTGTTATCCCGCTGATAAATCGCTGCAGTCCTAATCTCATGGGTTGGTGTGGTTAGCGGCACCAATGATTATACACCAACAATCGTTGGTTCTCAATAGGAGGTGAACAGTAGAAGATTTGCCCGTGAAGGACAATGTGGTTCATCAATTTGGAGCACACGTACGTGCACTCAGGAAAAAGTACGATCTTACGCAAGAAGAACTGGCTGGCCGCTCGCGTATTAGCCTTAAGTACATTCAGAAGATCGAAGGGAAAGATCCACAGAATCCGAGCTTGGAAATCTTGGAAAAGTTAGCCGATGGTTTTGATCTTCCGCTTTGGAAGCTGGTTAAATTTGAATGACGATAGGACTCTATTCGGAGTTGTTAAGGGCGATTTTAGGTAAGTGTACTCTATGCTAGCCCTCAGTGCATGCTCCGGTTTTTTCGGGGAGGCTGTAGACTAGTGTTGACTTTCAACTGCAACCCCATGCTACAATGGGGCCATGATTACCACACTTGGTTCCTATGTTCGTGAACTCCGGCAACAAAAAGGCCTCACTCTCCGTCAGCTGGCAGAGAAGGTGGAGTTGGATTTCACATACCTCAGCAAGGTGGAGAACGATAACCTCTTTGGTCCCGACGGCAAGCGTTACAATCTGTCGATGGATAAGCTCAAAGCTATTGCACGGACTTTGGGTGGTGACGTGGGCAAGATGCAGCTTCTGATAGGGAAAATGCCGGAGCAGGTAATCAAGGATGCTACGGAAAAGGAGAAGGCAAGTGAGTTTTTCCGTGCCATACCTAAAGAGGGGCTTTCCGAGGCACATTGGGGAGAGCTGCTTAATTATTTGCGTAACAAGAAAAAATGATGGGATACCACGGATATCGGCATGAGACTGTTCAAGCGAGAGCTAAGGAGCTCCTGCTGCTACTGCGCGGCAAGCACCCAGATCTGTATCGCCTTCCAATCAATCCCTGTGACATTGCCGAATACTGCGGTTTGAACATTTCCTTTGAGTCTATCCGCGATGAGAAGCCGCTGCACCAAGCTTTGGCAAAGATCATTCCCTCAAAACGGTTGATCGTGGTGGATGAGGACAGCTACAGAGCTAACAAGGGGCAGGCGCACTTTTCAATCGGTCATGAGCTTGGTCACTGGGTTCTCTACCTGAAAAAGGAATTCGTAGACGGACAGGCAAGCATGTTCGATCTCAGCGATGAGCAGGCTGTGTCCGCAGGTTTTTACCGTACAAAGCATGGCATGGCGCTGCCACCTCTTGGCAGGCTATCGGAACTCCGTGGAGGCGATCAGCAGTTTTTGGCTGACTTCTTCAAAGGCTTTGACACACCAGCAGTAAAAAGTGCCGTGGACACCTTTTCAGCTGCTCTACTGATGCCCCCAGACCTTGTAACCGCACTTGCGGAAGAACATGGGGTGGCACAAGCCGAAGATGATGCCCTTCCTCATCTGGTAGGCAAATGTGCAGACCACTGTGAGGTTTCCAGGCAGGCTATGGCTATTCGTCTGGGACAGCTTGGTTTTTTTTACTACGTCCGCTTGGAGCGGGGATACAGACTCACGCGCCAGAATCCGCTTGACGTTATACAGCCCGCCCTCCTATAACTCTTTTTTTGCCATGAAAGTTGCAGTTGATAGTCAACATCACCTAGCGCGCGGTCCACCTCAAGCATTCGTTATTTTTTTATTTCTTTTCTCACATTTCTATGAAATACGTTATAACTTATGATCTGAACAAATCAGGTCAGGACTACGGAAAGCTCATCGGAGCGATAAAGGAGCTTCCATGCATTGCCTTCTTGAAGTCAGCTTGGTTTATTAAATCCACGTTGTCTGCGGAAAAGCTCTACAAGCACTTTCAGCAGTTCATTGATAAGAACGACGGCCTACTCGTGGCAGAGATTAATCAGAACCGGCAGGGTTGGCTTGATCAAACAACATGGGACTTTCTCAACAGTTAACCGAGGATGCAGGGGAGGGGGAGGGGCTATACCTCCCTCTTTTTCTGTTGGGGTTTTGCCCGCCCAAAATCTATTCCTTCTCGTTGTAATTGATCGTTCCCGACCCATCCACCATCCGGTCGGCATTCTTGGCTGCTTCCGGACTTTTAACGCCAATCTTGCGAAAAGTGTCCACGATACTGCGGATAACTTCACCGGCTGGGCGCTTAGGGCTGTTTTGTGATTCTCCTGGGAGCGGCATGGGTGAATTATAGATGAGAAAGGGGAGGAGTCAAAATTGGTTCCTTTTTTGAGTGTCAAATTTTGTCTAATTTTTGCTTCGGCGGTCGAGACGAAAAGCAGTATTGAACCAATATGCAACACACTCAACAACACACACCTCGTTCTTGTCGGCGTCTGGCCCCTTTGGGAGGGGCCACGCCTCCACTCGGTGTGTTGCCCTGGTTCAAAAAGCAGCAAGATAATGGAATCATAAAATGATCCCATCCAGCCTCTCAACCTGTTCTGTCCCCCTTTTTATAGTGTCGAAAGTGTCGAATTTTCGCCTTGCTCCAAGCAGAGGAATCTCTCTACGCCCTCTATCCTTCAAATGGATTTTCAGAATTTCCGCTACCCGCTTGGAAAAATCCGGTGTCGCCATGATATGCTGAAGGAGCGGTTCAAGGTGGCTCTCCCTTGGCCCACCATATTGATATAAATTTAATTAGAAGTACAAGATTTATCCGTTAGAAACCGCTTGTATCGAGATGGTTAGCGCTGTATATTGACGAGTGCTAACTTTTAACCACAATATTTATGCCAACGTATGTTTGCCAAAACTGTAAAAGTAAGCTCATTATCGGAGTTGAGATATCAATTGGAACCCCGGAACATGTCTGCGAAAAATGTAAGGGGAAAATGATCGAAGAACGAGAATAGATTCTTGTATTTTTATTTATTAATTTAAAATTTTATGGATCCAATAACTTCACAAATTATTATCGGTCTGGGAACGAGTTATTTTTCTAATTTTACAACACCTGTTATACAAAAATTTTTTCAGAAAGCCGTTCAACTGCAACCTTCTATTGAAGAAGATCTGAAAAATGCAAGGAGCACACAAGATTTTGAAAAAGTATTTAGGGACGCAGTGGGAGTCATTGATGCGCAAGCAGGAACCGGAACGGTCGAAATAGATTTTTCATTTTTAGAAGCATTAAAAGGCATTCGTTTTGATCATCAAAATGGACTAGTAACCATAGCTGGATCCAGGTTGCATGCTCCTATATTACAGGCTGGAGGTACTGGTACTGGATCAGGTCAAACCGAAATCACTGACTCTATATTAAAATCAGGAGGAGCTGAAGCAAGAATTGGAAAAGGAGCAAGTATGAAGATAAGTCGCAATGCGCAAATCAGACTGAGTTGATAAATAGAAACTCATAATCCTCCGGCTCATCCAGGCTGTGATTTTTGATGAAGCAGTGGAGGAACAAAAACACAGAAACTTTACCTGATGTATGCGCGTGCGGCTTTGCAGGTTTCTTCTTGGGCGCTCTTCAATTCTTCAGCATCTGTATATCCTACGAATGCCACGTTGGCTAATGTTTGTTCACAGCCGCGTTGATCTGCTTGCCTTATTTCAGCTCTTGATGTTGCCGCTGCCCTTACTGCTTCAGCAATATTGGCAACAATAGCTCCGGCCAAAGTTACGGCCAATGCCGTGTCACCAATTTTCCTAAATGTTTCTCTCAGACTTCGCATGGCAAAAATATACCTCTAACCAAAGAACCTGTACAGGCAGTTGCTTTTTATCTATTTACCAACTATACTATATATAGTTTATAGATACATATTTAATCTCTACTTTTATGACAATACAGGTTTCTTTTACTGCCGACGAAAATTTAAAAAATAAGGCTATGGAGAAAGCTAAGAATGAAGGAATCACCTTGAAAACTCTTTTCGTTTACGCCATGAAAGGTTTTGTTGACGGTAAGATCGCATTGAGCCTTGGCGCTAGTGAATCAGAACCGGAGGTTGAAGCAGTGGTGTTTTCAGACAAAAAAATAAATATAAAAGCAGCCAAATTAGCCAAATTACTCAAGTAAAACATGCTTGTTCTGACGGAGTACATTGCAAAACATGAGTTAAAACCGCTCAGTAGGTTTCTGAAATTGGATCATATTCTTAAAGGTACTTAAGGGCTTGGGTATCTCAACAAAACCACCACGGAAACTGCAAGGTTTTCAGTTTTTTAAGGTTAATATTGGTTCACGCGACGGAGCTCGGATGGTGGTGTTTGTTCTTACGGAAAATAAAAAAGTTGTGCCCGTGCTCATCCGCCTCAAGAAAGATAAACGATTCGGAATGAATATGGCGATGAATAATCCGATAGTTGTTGATCAAATAAACAAAAATCTTGATCACATCCTTGCTGATATAGAGAAGAAGCGTTATGAGGAATTTGCAGACTAGGGCCTAGTTTCTCGCCACAATCAAGGCCCAACAAAAAGAGGCAAGAACTTTTTAGCGTTGCTTGCCTCTCTGAATTCCATTCGTGTTCCAAGCCTATAAAATCGCGTCTTTTGCAGCCTTGCCAACGCGGAATTTTACCACTGTTTTTGCCTTGATCTGGATTTGTTCGCCGGTGGCTGGGTTTCTTCCCATGCGGGCCGCGCGGTGTTTTTTTACGAGTTTGCCGAGTCCTGGAAGGGTAAATTCGCCGGCGCCTTTGACCTCTTTGTAGGCAAGAGCCACCAAGGCATCGAGAAATTCTACTACCTGCTTCTTTGCTAAACCCGTCTTTTCGGCCAACTTAGCCAGGATCTGTGACTTTGTCATACCTTTTGCCATAGAAAGAAAAATAAAAAAATATTGATTACAGTGTAGCACATGATCTGTGAGTTCCAGCCTCATACTATAAAAACCGTGAATATTGCCTGATATTACTATAAATTCACGTTTTTTTGACAAAAAGCCGTGAATTTGATATACTTCCCACATGGCTACCCCTCACTTTGTCCAAAAGAAGCTCCAGCTCCTGAAGCAAGAGTACGACATCCTGCGCGTAGGCAAGGAGTCGCTTATTCAGATACTGGATGAGTCCGAAATCCCGGAGAATGTATATAACTCCAATGCCATAGAGAATTCCACGCTGACGCTGAAGGAAACAGAAAAAATTCTCTTGGAGTTGGAAGTATCTCGAGATATTTCGCTGCGCGAGGTTTTTGAGGCCAAAAACCTCGCGCGAGTTACCGAATACATTCGCTCAAAGTCACAAAAAACGGAGATGACCAAAGACTTTGCGCTTTTGCTCCACCGCATGCTAATGGGTGGCATCAATGACGGCATTGCCGGGAAATTGCGTGCAAAGGGCGAGTATGTCCGCGTGGGAAGCTACATTGCGCCACCTCCCGAACATATTGAAAAAATGATCAGCCGCATGTTGGTAGAGTATTCCAGCAATTTTTCTGCCTACTTTCTGGATAAAATCTCTCAATTCCATTTGGATTTTGAGCGCATTCATCCTTTTGTAGACGGCAACGGTCGCATTGGCCGCGTGCTAATTAACTGGCAGTTTATGGTTCTGGGATTTCCTCATGTGATTATCCGCAACAAGGACAAAAAATATTATTATCGCGCATTTACGGAATATAATGACGCCAAGAAAACAAAAACCATGGAACGAACCTTGGGCTTGGCTCTTATGGAATCCTTTCACAAACGCATTGCGTATTTGAAAGGTGAGAAAATTAAAACCGTGGCCGAGTACGCGCGCGCGCATAAAAAATCAGCTTCGGCCATGCTTAATGCAGCGCGGAGGCAGACGATTCCTGCGTTCCGTGAAAAGGGGATTTGGAAAATAGGGGAGGCGCGGAGTTAGCCCCGACGCGACCTTATATGGTAAATTATTGTTAATATAATTCTTAACTCACATCGTATGAATAAAGAACTGGCCGTAAAAATTACCGCAACGTTGCTCCGCCTCGTTGCGTCACTGCTTCTCTTTCAGGCAGGCGCCCTCAAAATCTTTGGTTGGTTTGGCGGAATGCCTGCCGGGTACACCTTGACGCCTTTGCTCACCACCGCTGGAATCATTGAAATTGTTGGTGGCGTGGCTCTTTTCTTTGGTCTCTTCAGCAGGCCTGTCGCTTTTATCCTCTCGGGTGAGATGGCATTTGCCTACTTTATTGGACACTTCAAATTTGATGCCTTCTGGCCAATCCAAAATCGCGGCGAATTGGCAGTCATACTCTGTTTTGTCTTTCTATTCTTTGCTGCTTATGGCGCAGGGGAGTGGAGCCTTGACGGGATGATGAAGGGCCGCGGGAGAAGGAGCTAAATGTGTGATATAATTACGGGATGGCAAAGCCCATAATTAGATAACCAGAAGAAGGAGACGTGCTGCCGACTCAGAGACCTGTAGAGCCGGTGGCCTCTTCTTCGAATCCGGTAGGCTTATCTATTCGGCTTGCCACGGCTGCCGAAATTACCGTCGTGATTGCCGATCGAAACAGCCTAGAATTTACGCGCCGTGTAGAAGCCAAAAAACAAGCCTGAGTCTGATCCCTGATCTATTGCAAATTGGTATCAATCTCCAGAATTCGATCCACCCGAAAAGTCCTCGTCTCATTGCGTAAACTGCACCAAGCCTCCAGGCCGAGAAAAGCCTTCCCCTCATAATCCATTTCGCCAACATATTGTGGCCGGATTTTTCGGCGGGATTTTATGTCCTTGGCTCTCAAATATACAATTTCAATTTCGCGTTCCGCATCAATAGCCTCCCGAAGAAGACTCACTTTTTGCTCAAGGGGAAGGGCTTTTTCTGAGATATCATACTGGTGTTGCGTCAAAAAATGCTGGACGCGCCAATCGAGGCGAATGTCTGAATTTTTAATCGGTTTTTTTAGTGTAATGCCCTGAAAAGTTCTGCAGCGGCTTAAAGCGACATAGGTTTGGCCGGAAGCAAAACTTCCTCGGTCCAGGTCTATGGTTACTTTATCAAATGTTTTTCCTTGGCTTTTGTGGATGGTGATGGCCCAGGCAAGGCGCAAAGGAATTTGGGTAAACGAGCCTACGGTTTCTTGTCCAAGCGTTTTGGACGCCGTGTTATAAAAGTACTTTGAGACATCCCACGTGTGCTGGGTCACTTCCACCACGTCGCCATCTTGAATGCGGACGGTAATGGTTTCCTCATCAATATTTTTTATACGTCCAAGGGTTCCATTTACCCATCTTCCGGCACTGTCGTTATTCATGAACATGACCTGCGCTCCCTCTTTTAAATGCAGATTTTTTTCTGTAGGAAGCTGCCTCATATCAAAAGAGCCATTGAACCGGCCTTCGTACATATGCAGTTTTGATTTTAATGTCTGCAACCGCACTTCGTTGATGGTCGCAGCCCGATCATTGGTACTGGTTAGGCAGATGGCATCGGACTTTTCGTCCATTATCACGCGTTTGTTTATGGCTCGAATCTGATTTTCCGCCACCGTATTGGTGCGGATAGAGTTGAGAAGATCAATGAAATCCCCGTCTTTTTGGCGATAAATTTTTTCCAGTTCAATAAAGGTTATTTGAAGTTCATTGTCGTGGAATACGTTCGCGTCAAAAAACCATGGACTTTTATAGACATTTTCAAAATGCGGTCTGTCTTGTTTTGTTACCACCGGCGGGAGCTGGTAGAGATCGCCGATAAAAATCATTTGCACGCCCCCAAACGGTTTTTGTGTTTCTTTTATAGTGCGCAAAAAAACATCTATGCAGTCCATGAGGTCTGCCCGCACCATGGAAACTTCATCAATAATGATGGTAACAAGATTTTTGTAGAGCGCGTTCTTTTTCTGTGATTTTGCTTTTTTTG
>JBBTWV010000058.1:0-5465 GCA_038062615.1 Patescibacteria group bacterium
AAATCAAAATTTTTGCGTATGCCGCACAAGTTGGGCCCATTTTTGGCGAAAAAGTGGACGTGAATTTTATTGAAAAAAATACCGTTCGTGCGGCTGATCCTAAAAAAGCAAAAGAAATGGAGGCCTATATTTTAAAAGCCAAAGAAGAGGGTGATTCGGTGGGTGGCATTGTGGAAATGATCATTAAAAATGTTCCCGTGGGGCTTGGTGAGCCTGTTTTTGATAAACTCAATGCCGATTTGGCAAAAGCACTGGTTTCTATTCCCACGGTTAAAGGAATTGAGTTTGGAAGTGGCTTTGGCGTGGCGCTTAAAAAAGGATCGCAGCAAAATGATCCGTTTACGGTTAATGGTGGAAAATTCACCGTAACGAAGAACGATGCTGGTGGAATTTCTGGTGGAATTTCTACGGGCGAGGATATTGTGATTCGCATTGCCGTAAAGCCACCATCCAGTATTTCAAAAACTCAAAAAACAGTTACCAAAGATAAGAAAAAAGTGGATCTCAATGTGCCCGGACGACACGACCCCTGCATTATTCCGCGTTTTATTCCGGTGGCCGAAAGCATGGCTGCCATCATTCTTGCCGATCACTGGCTTCAACACAAACATATAACCTTGTAAAAGGGATTTTTTTGACCAACGAGCAGCGTACATCCTAATATAATTTCCAAACATTATTTTTTAACTTTTTTCTATGGTACGAAAATCATCTCTTAAATTACTCCTTGGCGTGGGGCTCATCGCCATCCTTGCCGGCTGCGCCAGCGTTTACGAAGATGGCCAAAAAAGTGATACCGGCACTTCCACCACTCCAACCGCTGGCGAGCCGATTGTGATTGGTGCTCTCTTACCACTTTCTGGATCAGAAGTGGCTCTGGGATTACCAATGCAACGAGTGCTCCAAGTAGCCGCGAAAAAGATTAACGATGCCGGAGGCATTAACGGCAGGATGATCAAGTTAGAATTCGATGATGGCGCTTGTGCCAGCGATGCCGCCAATAAAGCCATAAATAATTTGGTAAGCATTAAGAAGGTAAAGGTCGTGATTGGTGGCGCATGCAGCTCTGAAACGCTTGCAGCAGCTCCAGTGGTAGAGGCAAATAAGGTGGTGCTCCTCTCCCCCGCTGCCAGCAGCCCAAAAATCACCACAGCCGGGGATTTTATCTTCCGAAACTATCCATCTGACTCAGCTCAGGGACAGATTCTTGCGGAATATGCCAACAAGAAAGGATTTAAGAAAGTTGGAATGATTGTTGAAGAGCAGCCGTACACCGAAGGTATTGCCGACGCCTTTAGCGCCGCTTTTGAAAAATTAGGCGGCAAAGTGGTCACTGAAAAATATGCTCAAAATGCTTCTGATTTTCGGACACAAATCACCAAACTCCAAGCAGCCAGTGTGGATATGTTCTTTGTGGACACCCAGGCTCCAGATAAGGCCGGAATCGTGGTAAAACAACTTGTGGAAGCCGGAGTAAAAGCTCCTTACCTTCTTAATGATGTCGCTATCGGTGCCATGGACGAAGTGGTAAAAACAGGAAATGTGGAAGGATCCGTGGGCGCGGAAGTTCCTTACGACAAAACTTATCCAGATCTTGCCAAACTCCAAGAGTCCTATAAAGCTCTCTCGGATGGCAAAGAAATGCCTTACATGTCCTACATGGCTCCAACCTACGATTCACTCTTCATTATTAAAGAAGCCATTGAAAAAGTCGGCGAAGATCCAGTGAAAATTAAGGACTACCTCTACACGGTAAAAGGCCGCAAGGGTTTGGCCGGAACGCTTTCTTTTGATTCCAATGGCGACCCAACTTCCGACTATCGTCACGAATTAAAAATGGTAAAAGACAAAGCCGTGGTGGAATACAAAGAGTAATTTTATTGAAATGACAAAAGGCCCGACATGAATTGTCGGGCCTTTTTTGATACTATGAAAATAATATTGATATAAATTAGTTCTTCATTGCTGGGCCGCACACGGTTGTCGCTAAGGCGACACGCCGGATTCATAAGCAAGAGGCGCGGCCGCGAGGCTGCAGCGAGGTTGGGTCTTGTGGGTCCCAACCGAGCAAAGCCGAGCGTAAACATATGTCACTGGCGATTTTTGCAAAATTCGTACTTAACGGACTCATTGCCGGATCACTCTATGCCGTGATGGCACTAGGCCTTTCACTTTTGTATGGCGTTTTGCGATTCGTCAATTTGGCTCATGGTGAGTTTGCTCTCATTGGCGCCTATGGTTTTTATACTTTCTACGTCACTCTTGGTTGGCCGCTGATCCCAAGTTATATAGCCGGAATGCTGGCACTTCTCATCATTATTTTTGTGGTTGAGAAGCTTATTTTTAAACCCGTAAGACAGGCTCCTCCACTTATTTCGCTTATTACTTCCATAGCACTTGGGATGTTTTTGTGGAACCTCCTCCTCCTCATCTTTGAAGGTACGCCGCGCACCATGGGCAACGCGGTAAACAGCTTCCCGATTTTTTCTGAAATTCTGCGCATTACGGACGTCCAAATTATTATTTTGGTGGCTTCCCTGCTCCTTATGATAGGTCTCTGGTTATTTCTCAATAAAACCAAGTATGGAAGAGCCATCCGCGCCGTCTCAGACAACAAAGAAACCGCTGCCATTATGGGCATCCCGGTAAATCGCATTGTGTCTCTCACCTTTGCCATCTCGGCTTTTTTGGCTGGCACCGCTGGAATTCTGGCGGCATTTGACCAGAATCTTCACCCCGGTTTAGGATCTTTCTTTACGATTAAATCATTTGCAGCGGTTATTTTAGGCGGCATTGGCTCCATTCCAGGTGCCGTGGCAGGAGGATATTTTATTGGACTCGCCGAAAATATCCTCATCGCCATTCCATTTGGAGATTGGTACATCCCCAGTAGTTATAAAGACGCTATCGCTTTTGCGGCACTCTTACTTTTGCTTTATTTTAAGCCAACTGGATTTTTTGGCGCACGGCAAGAAGAGGCGGTAAGAAAGTAAATCTATGTCCTATTTCATCAGCATTCTCAATCTCATTCTTATTTATATTATTCTCACCGAGAGTTATAATCTCGTACTGGGTTATACCGGCATGGTTCATATTGGGCACGTGGCATTCATGGCGATTGGAGCTTATGCCTCAGCGCTTATCACCGCTGCTGGTTATCCTTTTTGGATGGGGCTTGTGGGTGGCATAAGCATTTCTGCCCTTTGCGGGCTGATTCTGGCCATCCCTACGGTGCGTTTTAAAGAAGATTATTTTGTGGCGGCTACGCTGGGCATGGGAGAGATTATTCGCCTCATTATCATTAACGAACGTGATTATACGGGCGGGTCTACTGGTATTACCAAGATTGCACGGCCAGAACTTTTTGGCATTTCTTTTGCCAGCGATTTTGCCCTGCTTGCTTTTAACGCGGTCATTACGCTCATCGTCTTACTTTTTGTATACCGTCTTGTTTCTTCGCCCTTTGGGAAGGTACTGGAAAGCATTCGCGAAGACGAAATTGCCGCGGAGTCACTGGGCAAAAATACTTGGGCGGTAAAAGTGCAAATTCTAATTATAGCCGCGGCTTTAGCGGGACTTTCTGGTGTGCTCTATGCGCACACCTTGCAGTTCATTGATCCCGAGACGTTTAACATTCATCGTCTCATTTTCATCTTTTTGATTGTGATTTTTGGCGGCAGCGGAAACTTTTGGGGACCAGTTGTTGGTACCATCATCCTCTTTACCATCTTTGAGGCGATGCGATTTTTGCCACTCAAACCGGCTGTCCTTGGCCCGCTTAGATGGATGATTTATTCCGCTATTTTAATCGCCATTATTATCCTTAAGCCCAAGGGAATTATGGGTGAAAAACTCACTCGTAAAAAATTATGAGCATTCTCAAGGTACAAAATATCAGCAAACATTTTGGCGGTATTACCGCGGTAAACCACTGCACTTTTGAGGTTGTTGAAAATTCTATTACGGCACTTATTGGGCCCAATGGTGCCGGCAAAACCACCATGTTTGACCTCATTACCGGACTTCTTAAGCATGACAGCGGTGAGATTTTTTTCCGCGGCCAGGCCATTGGAAACTTAGCCACACATAAAAGGGCGCATATGGGCATAAGCCGAAGTTTTCAAGCTATACGAGTGTTTCCAGAGCTCACAGCACTTCAAAATATTATGCTGTCACTGCGGCCAAACGACGATGGTTTTTGGGACGCGTTTAGACCTCTCAAAAACAAACAGAAAATCCTCAAAGCAAAAGCTATGGAGTTGCTGAGCAAGATCCAACTCCACGAAAAAGCTCATACCAAAGCCGGATCGCTCTCTTATGGCCAGCAAAAACTTTTGGAAATTATTCGCGCTATAGCCACAGGTGCTGAGCTTATTTTATTAGATGAGCCGGCTGCCGGCGTAAATCGTACTATGCTTACTTCCATCGTCACGCTTATTAAAGAACTCCAGACTCAAGGCAAAACGATTTTGATTGTGGAACACGACATGGGTTTTGTGATGGAACTCTGCGAAGAAGTCATCGTGATGGACTACGGCAAAGAAATCGCGCATGGAACACCTTCCGAGATTCAAAATAATCCAAAAGTGCTTGAGGCCTACCTTGGCGTCAAAAAATAATTTCCGCACCCATCTCTGTTTCCTCATCCCTCCTATGCTCTCCATTAAACATCTCAGCGCTTCCTACGGCGGTCCACTCATCATTGAAAACGTGAACCTAACGGTAAACGAAGGCGAAATCGTGACCATTATTGGACCCAACGGCGCCGGCAAGTCCACCGTCATCAAGTCGCTTTTTGGCCTCACCAAAATAGAAGAAGGTGAGATTCATTTCTTCAATCAAAATCTTATTCAAAAACGCACTTCTAGCATTGCCGCTCTTGGAATTTGTTATGTCCCTCAAGGTCGTTCTATTTTTTCTACGCTCACGGTAGAGGAAAATCTCCAAATGGGTGCATATATTCAAAATGACAAGAAAGAAGAAGACCTGGCGCTATCGTACGTTTATGATAAATTCCCGCGCCTGTACGAACGCCGCCATCAAAAAGCTAAATTACTTTCGGGTGGTGAACAGCAAATGGTGGCACTTGGGCGAGCGCTCATGCTAAAACCCGATCTCCTGCTCCTCGACGAACCTTCCATTGGGCTGGCGCCAAAAATCGTGAGTGAGGTTTTTGAGAAAATCTTGGAGATTCGCAAAGACGGCACGGCGATCTTGATGGTGGAACAAAATGCCAACATGGCGCTGCAAATTTCTGACAGAGGTTATGTGTTAGAACTGGGAAAAAACAAGTTTGAGGGAACGGGAAAAGAGCTTTTAGAAGATGAGCGCATAGCCCACGCCTACCTGGGAAATGTTTCGCCCTCCGGGCGAGTTAATTGCTTAGCCTCGTGACGAGACTCGGCCTAAAGAGGGTACTATTAAGCAAATGAAACATGAGGGAGGAGTTTTTGAAGTAAGGAAGC
>JBBTWV010000059.1:0-21809 GCA_038062615.1 Patescibacteria group bacterium
CTGGCGTATTGATGCAAAGGAATTTCCCCGATGAGAGCATTGAATTTTTTGAAAAAGGGAGATTGGTAGAACGGAGGATGAAGCCTGGAGAGGAAATCCGCGCACTATTCTTTGATGAAAAGGGAATGGTAAAGCAAAAGAATTATACCGACGGAAGAAGGATGATCGTTGACCCTCGGACGCAGGAAGTTAAAGCCGTTGTGTATCCGGATGGCACCCAGGAATTTTATAAAAATAAAAAATTAATACAGCGGAATTTTCCTAAAGGTAAGGGAAATAATGCCGTCGAGTGGTATGACGAAAATGGCGGCATCACGATGACGAAAGATTGGAAGGGTAAGATCAAGGATCTCAAGGCAAAAAATTGACTTTCCCGGTAAACCCCTCTAGCTTTCCAGCATATGAATAAAAAATATGCAGCTGGTTTTCTTTTGACCTCTTTTTTGGTGCTCCAGGCATCTACGGCTTTTGCCATCGTGGCGGCGGCACCGGAGCCTTCCGCTTTTGAATTAGCATGGGATCATGCTGCCGGAGTCAGTGCTTACACTTTTTCGTGCGTCACCTCCACGAGTTCTGTAAAAGTAGAAAAAGATAAAATTAAACCGGATAAGCTGGATGTTGCGGAACTTACTTTAAAAGCCATCAAACATTACAAAACAACGGAGCAAATAAGTGTTTCCGGAAAAGAAAATCGGCTGGCTCTTTCTCAAAAAAAACTCAACACGCTGGGTATTATTGATTCTCTCGTTGCAGGCAAATTAACCTTTGAGCAAGCGGTAACGGCCATGCAGAAGGTGGTAAAAATAAACTCCTCATTGATCGTGGACAATAATACTTTTTACATGCGTTTTCCGGACGGAAAATGGAAAATGGCAGAGGGCTCCAAGTCTACAGAGAGCAGTGGTTTTGATGCCTTTTTAAAGGGTCAACCTTTGGTCTTAGCATTTAAAAAAGGATCTTTTACCCTTGCCGAAACAACGCCTGGAAGTTCCAAAAAATCTTTTTATCAAGGAGAATTGAGTGGTCAGGCAACCGTTTCTCTGCTCAAGCCATTCATGGGAGTGCAGGAAGCCTTAAGCTACCCAGAAACTCCGGTAAAACTTTATTTGGACAAAAACGGGCATTTTAAAAAATTTGATGCGACCGCGACGGTAAAACTCGAGGGGCTTTCGTTCAAAGTAAAAAACAATTGCACCTTTAACTTCCAAAGCCCAAAAATCAAATTGCCCGTTGCAGAGACCGTTGATCTTAATTCCATTCTGCAGCAACTCGTACAGATGCTCCAGTAATCTCTACCATAATTGACGCTTTGTGACTCTATTTCTCAGTTTTCCAAGAACGACTCCGGTAAAATATTAAGAGCGAGGAGAAAGTGCAAATCCCAATGAGGAGAAGGGGAGCCGCGAAAGCCAAAATTCCTCCGGTAATCATGATGGATGCAAGCACGACAGGTTTTTTTTCAATAGTTTTCTTACTTAATTGTTTGCCGAGAATTATCAAAGCGGTCACCGCAAGTAGATGATCAAGATTCAAAAACAGGTGGAATGTGGCATTGTTCAAGCTGTTTTCTCCAACATTATGAGCATTGGCTATAAAAGGTAAGCTCAAGCTTAATGCCGCTACAGGTAAAATCATTTTTTGGAGTATGTTACTCATAGGCTCATGTTGTAAAAAACATGCTTCATTTTATCATACTTTTTGTAGCATAAATGCATTTCTTGAGTCTCAACGTATATGTGGTAATCTATGCCCATGAATCAACAAACTCGCAATTTTTTAATAGCGGTTGGAGTAATACTCGTTGGCGTGGTTGCCATTTTTGCTATTTATTCGGGCAAGAATAATACCGGCAGCGGTAAGCCGATAAATATTCCTGTGGGCACCGCCAAAGTAGATACGGTTGAAGTGACGTTATCCGAATCAACGCCGTTACAAGTGCGTGCCATATTGAAAGGAAACTTTCCGGACAGCTGCACCCAAGTTGGCAAAGTGCAGCAGACGTATGGAGGTAAACTTTTTACGGTCACCGTCACTACCGAACGTCCATCCGGTGCTTATTGTAACCAGGTACTGACACCTTTTGCGGAAAACATTCAGCTTGAAGCCCATGGTCTTTCTAAGGGGACCTATCAGGTGGATGTAAACGGAGCGAAAGCCACCTTTACGCTTGAAAAGGATAATAAGTAGCCTTTTCAGGCCGAGGTCTGGCTAGCTTTTGCTACTTTTACCGATTTCCAAAAGAAGAAACCAACGATCACAAAGGTGACGGCCGGTGAGACCCATGAGGGAACATGCACGTTAAAGCTATCCGTAACCATAATAATTCCCAGTACCAGTACCGAATACATGGCTCCATTTTTAAGGAAAAGAAATTTTTTGATGTGGCTGATGTTGCGAATGGTAAGCTCTCTCACCACAAAAGCGCCAAGGCTGTTACCCAAGAGGATGAGCGGCACCGACATCGTAAATGCAAAGGCTCCCAGCACGCCATCAATAGAAAATGTGGCATCAATAATTTCTAAATACAGAATTTTACTTATATCAGACATGCCTTGATTCAGTAATTTTTTTTCTTGCTCTTCGGCGTACTGCTTAAATCCGTGAGTGATAAAGAAAGCCGTGGAACCTACCACGAGTCCAAATGCCATCATGGGGTTTTGTTTGAGCCCAAACCACACCAACGTCATAAGTAAAAGCGATACAGTGGCATAAAACCAAGCTCCTTGGCGTGAAAAAAATGATTCGCCGGGAAGTCCAAAATTTTTGGGTTCAATAAAGAGCCAGTGAAAAAATAAAAATATAAGAAAGACTCCTCCGCCGGCAAGTAAGATGGGTGCAGCGGTTTCTATGGACTCAATGACGCGCGGATCATTATTAAACGATGCCGTTAAGGCTCCCATCATGCTGAGAGAGGGGACGGATACCCAAACAATGAACCATGGCAAAAGTCCGCGGACCACAAATACCGCAAAAAACATTCCCCAAACAAGGAACCATCGTTGAGCGCGTTTCCCCATGGTAGAAAGAACCTGCGCATTGATGACGGCATTATCTATGCTGCTAATCGTCTCAAAAAGACAGAGGCCGAGGACGGTAAGAATGATGCTCAAGATGGTCATAAGTTGAGTTTACACGATGGCAATTTGAACCGCCAAAAGAAGAATGTAACTTCCTAGCAGAATGCCGCCCTCCAGACGTGAGATGGTTCTTCCAGTTACGCAAAATACAAAGAGCATCACGCTCATAAAGATCATGGCCGGGAGATCAAACGTGCGCCACTGATCGCTAATAGTTATGGGTGAAATTACGGCTAAGATGCCGAGCGTTACCAGGAGCGTAAAAATATTGGAGCCTAATGTTTCTGAGACGGCGATGTCGGTCATGCCTCTTTTTGTGGCTTTGTATGCCGCAACGATGTTGGGAATGGAAGGTCCAATGGCGCCTATCGTGAGACCAATAATGAGTTCGTTGAACCCAAGATCTTTGGCCAGAGAAATAAGTTGCCCACCGAAAACATACGTGCCTGCCAGGAGCACCACGAGCCCAAGTCCAAAGGAGAGCCAAGGTGAGGTAATTTTTCCTTTGTCGAATCCAAGAGATTTTAATTCCATTTCAATTCGGGCGATATCGCTTGATTTCTCTTCTGCGGACCTTCCTTTTTCAAGCAAGAAGACATTCACCACATACGGAATGAAAAGAAGGAAAAAAGCGAGTCCCTCTATGCGAGAGATTTCTCCGCCGCTACTTACCGCAAAAATAAGAATAGGGACGACGATAGAAAAAATGCCGTCACGCAGCAAAATATTGGTGGTGACATGGAGCGGGCGCTGAAGCGCGCAAAGCCCGGTCATAAGGCCGATATTGCAGACGATGGAGCCTAAAATGACGCCGAGACTGATGGTGGGTGCACCTTCTACCACGGCATAAACGGCAACTAAAATCTCAGGAAGACTTACCGCCGCCGAGACCAAAATAAGGCCTACGGCAACGCCGGATACGCCTAATTTTTTGGCAAGAGGAACAAGAGAATCAGTGAGCCAGTCGGAGCCTTTTCCAATAGCAATGATTCCCACGATAATAAGGACGGCGCTGGTGAACATGATTCAAATTATATCATGGCCTTTCACGGGTCATTTGCGGGGCGTCTTATGTTTTGAATTTTGGATGAGTGTGAATTTTTCTGCCCGCGTAAGCTGTTTCATAACATATTCCCGCTTTTTTGCCTCGCTCGCAGTCTTAAAAATTTCGCTATGCACCACCACAACGGGCCGACGCAGCTTGGTATAATGTGCGCCGGATTTAAGAAAGTTATGACGATGAAGCCTTTTTTTGAGATCGTTGGTGGAGCCGATGTAGAAGGTATCGTCGGCGCACTTGAGCATGTAGGTGGTGTAGGTCATTTCAGGTTTTGTGAATGTGGAATTTATTTGGCGGCGGTTTGCCACAAGATTTCAAACATTACTTTCATAGAATGGTATATTTCTTGGCTTTGTATGAGTACCCCCATTTTTTCATTTTTGAGCGTGATAATGGATACCTTCCCGTCATAAATGTTAATTTCATTGGAGATATCAAAAATATTTACGGGAAAATGGCGTGATTGGCGAAGATATTTTTTATCTTTCTTCGTTTCTTTGCGCTCAAGCGGCGTATCTTTGGCAATATAGCGGACAGGAATGCCTCGTTTGGTGCGTTTGGTGACATACCAATGATCATATTCTTTACCAAATAAGTCCCAAAGATCCTCAACGGAACTCAAGCAAAGAATCTCTGTATTTGAAGTAAGGCTGTCAATGTACATTCTCTTAAGCTCGTGAATGCCTTCATAATAGGTGACCTTGGGAATGTTCACGTCTTGGCGAACAATGGATGTAAGTTCCGGCACAATGCCGGAAAATGCACGGATATCGTTGTCCCATGACTGTATGGCTTTAGCCTTATGATGCTGGAGTGATTCCAGTGATTCATCCGGTTTTTTTGCCGTAAAATATTGGGCTTTTCCTCGCCAGGTATATCGCACAAATCCCTTCTTCACCAATTGTTCCAAATACACGCGGATGGTTGTTCTTTTTTTATTGAGATGGCGGGCCACAATGCTGGCCGGCTGGGTGCCGAGATGCAACAGCGTGGTGTACACATCAACTTCTTCGGCACTCCATCCGAGGTTTTTTAATACATTTTCGTACATATTGCTTTCATTATATGCTGTCAAAAATTTTACGTCAATAGCTCTTTATATCTTATGAATTACTCCTTAAGTAGCTTGACGGTGGATAATTGACGTCTGCTACGTTTTGGCGCACTATGTAACCCATTAATATTTATATTTAGTTTTCACATGACTGATACTTCCATTGCAAAGGCCTATCACGCCATCCATACCCGGGATAAAGAAACAATTCTTCTTAAAATTGGAGGGCAAGAGTTGGAAAATGGAATGGATAAGCTGATAGAAAACATTGCGCACTTCGTAAAAGAAGGCTTGAAATTTATTCTTGTATTTGGCGGTGGGCCGCAGATTGATGCCAAATGGAATGGGAGCCACACCGCTCCTCGGCAGATGATGGGCGGCGTGGGAGTAACGACGCATGATGTGCTGAAGGATGCTGTTATTCCGGCCTATGAAGAAATCGCGGGTAAACTCAAAGCGCTTTTGCCGGGAATTTTTATTGTGCCGCCGTCAGATGTTGTTTGTACGCAGGATGAACAATATGGACTCGTTGGCGAAGTACAATCCGTGCAAAATATTCCTCTGCACGAGCAACCCCTCATCGGTGTAGGCTTTTTGGGAGTGGAACAAGGTAGCGGGAAGCTGTTGAATGTGAATGGTGACAGTCTTGCCAGAGAACTTGCGGAACAATTCCATGAAGAAATTGGTCAAGTCATGCTTCTTACGGCAATCAAGGGCGTGATTGACGATACGAAAAAAGTCAGACCGCTCATCCTTTCCGAAAATCTTGATGCTATGCTTGCCGACACCTATCCCGGTATTACCGTCCGCGGCGGCATGGCCAAAAAGATCGCGGAAATAAAACAGATGCTTGAGCATGTAAGCAAAGTAGCTCTTACCGACATTGACGGCTTCCCCGGAGAACTTGAAAAATGGAGGGGAGAAGGAACGCTTTTTGTACGAAGCGATGCATTGTCTTTGCAGCCTTTGGATGCTCATTCCGAAAGGATTTTTGATAAGGTTTATAAAGACCATGTGGCGTCGGGTATTTTTAGACCGAGAACTCCACAAGAAATGGAGACGCTCAAAGCGCACCATCGGGTATTGAACGTGGGAGGCTCTCCCGTTGGCGGTTATTCCCTTGTCCCTCAAAATGGCGGGGAATATGCCGAACTTTCTGTCCTTTGGGCTGGCTACGAAGGCAATGGGCTTGGCACAAAATTATTAACCGTTGCTCAAAGCCAAGCCGCTCAAAGTGGCCTTGCGGTATATGCTATAAGTTCACAAAAACGCGCCGGTCTTTTTAAAAGAGGCAGTTTTGAACATCACGGCACATTGAAGGAATCAAAGTATGTAGCGTTCCAAGATGGCGTTCCGGAAGCTTTGGAAAGCTACAAGTTTACGCCCGGCAGGAACCCGCCGCATCTCTTTACTTGGAAACATGCTTTACCCCAATAATCTTTATTTATGATGCCTTCGCTGACTCGAATCACAGATCTCACTCCGCAAGAAATTCAATGGATTCTTAAGGAAGCCTTTGAATACAAAAATAAAAAAGATTGTGGCGTGCCCGTCGAAAATATTTTGCGCGGCAAAGTCGTGGCACTGGTTTTTGAGAAACCGTCACTACGAACCAGAGTTGCTTTTGAAGCGGCAGCGGCATTGCTTGGAGGAATACCGATTTTTCTTTCAGAAGCGAACATTTTCACAGGGAATAATAAGAAGCCTCGCGAATCCGTCTCCGACATTATTAAAAATCTTGAAAGATTTGCAGATGTCATCGTCGCAAGAGTCCATGACCATGCCACCATTCTCAAGATGGCCTCTTCATCAAAGAAACCCATCATCAATGCCTTGTCTGACCTGCACCACCCCACCCAAGCGCTTGCGGATCTTATGGCGATACGATGGCATAAGAAAAATCAAAAACATCCTAAAGTTGCTTTTGTTGGCGATGGCAACAATGTGGCGGTGTCCCTCATGCACATCTGCGCTATGATGGGATTGCATTTTGCGATTGCGAGTCCGCAAGGATATGAAATTCCTGGGAATGAAAAGCGCGTCGGCCGCGAGTGGGCAAAGAAGGGAAAAACCAGCGTAGAATTTCTCAGAAATCCCAAAGAAGCCGTGGAAAATGCCGATGTCGTTTACACGGATACCTTTGTCTCCATGGGGCAGGAATCCAAGACGCGGAGACGATTAAAAGATTTTCAGGGTTACAAGGTAGACCAAATGCTTCTCCGACATGCAAAAAGCGATGCGATTGTTATGCACTGCCTACCGGCACACCGCGGGCAAGAAATCACGAGCGACGTCTTGGACGGTCCGCAGTCTATTATTTTTGATCAAGCGGAATGCCGACTACACATTGCTAAAGCACTTCTTACATTTTATCTTATTCATTAACTTTTCTCTCTATGCAAACCGTCACGTCGTACAAAAAAATCGCTTCGTATGAAGCGCACAAAGGAGAGTTTAAACGATGCCTCCTCCTTTATTCCGGAGGGCTGGATACTTCTGTTATGCTCAAGTGGATTCAAGAAAATTATGACTGCGAAGTGATTGCATTGACCATTGATATGGGCCAGACAGCGGATGATTTGAATGCGATAAAAAATAAAGCGCTCATGCTCGGCGCCAAAGAAGCCATCGTCTATGACGTCAAAGATGAGTTTGCCGACACGCTTCTTTCCATAGCGATCAAAGCCAATGCCGATTACCAAGGCGGCTATGCTTTGGGATGTCCTTTGGGCAGAGTCATGATTTCACAAATTGGAGTCAAAATGGCCAAGAAATACAACTGCCAGGTTATTGCCCACGGCTCAACGGGAAAGGGGAATGATCAGGTGCGTTTTGACGGCTACATAACGACGTTAAATCCAAAGCTCAAAGTTATCGCTCCGGTTCGGGAATGGGGCATGGGACGCGATGAAGAAATTGAGTACGCCGAAAAACACGGCATTCCGGTGAAGCAGAAGAAAGAAACGCCCTACTCCTATGATGAAAACATGTGGTCGAACACCGGCGAAGGCGGCGAGATTGAAGACCCCAAACTCATTCCACCGCTCGACAAAATTCTGCAGTGGAGCAACACGCCAGAAAAGGCTCCAGATCAGTCGGAGCTGATCACGGTTTCTTTTGAACATGGTGTTCCAACGGCGCTCAACGGGAAAACGAAAAAATTAAGCGAACTCATCATGGAGCTCAACAAGATCGGAGGAAAACACGGCGTTGGCTTCATTCATTTAATTGAAGATCGCATCGTCGGGCTGAAAGTGCGTGGCGTCTACGAAAATCCCGCCGCAGCCATTTTGATCGCGGCGCACAAGAACTTGGAAAAGCTGGTCTCCACGCGACAGGAAAATGAGTTCAAAACTTGTATTGATCAGAAATGGGCTTATCTTACCTATGGAGGACAGTGGTTTGAACCGCTGATGAGCCACCTTCATGCCTATATTCACGATCAAAATCAGAAGGTGACCGGCACCGTTACCATCTCGCTCTACAAGGGTTCTATCATGGTAGTGGCCGTTGAGTCGCCCAACTCGCTGTTCGATAAAGACCTCGCCACATTTAATAAAAACACTACCTTCAATCAAAATGCATCAGCCGGATTCATAGAAATTTATACTCTTCCCATGAAAACGGCGTATCAACTTCATACTTCAGCTCATGACTAAGCTCTGGCAAAAATCTGGGAAAAAAATGGATCCGCTTATCGAAGCCTACACGGTGGGTGACGATTGGAAGCTTGATGAAATGCTTCTTCCCTATGACCTTCAAGCGAGCCAGATTCATGCTGAAATGCTTCATAAAATCGGCATTCTTTCTCAAAAAGAACTTGCTGATCTTACCAAAGCGCTTGATGAATTGAAAAAAATGGCCAAGAATGGAAAACTCAAAATCCGCGTTGAGGATGAAGATTGCCACACGGTAATAGAAAATAAACTCATCGAAAAAGTTGGGAAAGCGGGGAAAAAGATTCATACGGGCCGGAGCAGAAACGATCAAGTGTTGGTGGCTCTCAGGCTTTTTATGAAGGATGAGCTGACAAGTCTTGGCAGAGTGGTTGACCTTCTTGCTCAGGAGTTTTTAGCTCTTGCAAAGTTGCATAAGAATATTCCTTTTCCCGGTTATACCCACACGCAGCAAGCTATGCTCTCCAGCTTGGGTTTGTATTTTGGGGCTTTTGCTGAGGCGCTGTGGGACGATGCTCAACTCCTCAAAACCGTTTGCTATCACATTGACCAAAATCCTCTTGGATCTGCGGCGGGTTATGGCGTGGCGCTGCCTTTGGATCGGCATTTTACGACTCAACAATTAGGTTTCAGGAAAATTCAAAATAACGCCATGTATTGCCAAAACAGTCGCGGTAAATTTGAGAGCCTTGTACTGGAATGTCTCGTGCAAATCATGCTTACCCTTAACCGGTTTGCCTCCGACATGCTCTTTTTTACGAGCCGGGAATGCGGCTATTTTTCTCTTTCGGATGCCATTGTTACTGGCTCCAGTATTATGCCTCAAAAAAGAAATTTGGATGTCATGGAAATTTTAAGAGGAAAAACGAATATCGTCATAGCTCATCATGCTCTTATCCAAAATCTTACATCGGGGCTTATTTCCGGGTATCACAGGGATTTGCAACTCATTAAAAAGCCTCTTTTTGAAAGTTTTTCTATTCTTGAGCAAAGCCTCCCGGCGGTGAGCATGGTTCTAAAAAATATAAAACCTGACGCCGAAGCGATCAAATCCAAAATCGTCGGCGAAATTTTTGCAGCGGATACTGCCAATGAACTTGTTACAAAAAAGAAAATGCCTTTTCGCGAAGCCTACAAAAACGCACTCAAGGAGCTTAAAGGAAAGGAAATTAATTTTACTCAAAACCTTCAATCGAAGATGAGTCCTGGCGGTGCTGGCAAGCCGTTTGGTTAACAGGCCCTAGTTCCTTTCTAAATCCAGCACCTCGTCTATGCGGATCTGCGCCACAAATTCTGGGACATGGGACACAAGAATCATAGGCCCATTATAGGCGTCCAGGGCATTGGCGATCACAGGAATGTGGCGGAAGTTGATGTGATTGGTGGGCTCATCCAAAATAAGGAGGCCTGGCCGTTGTAAGACCAGCCGGGCAAAAGCCACGAGCCCTTTTTGGCCTTCCGAAAGGCTTCCGATCTTGCGATGAATGAGCCCTCCGGTGATCAGAAATCCTGCCGCTACGCCGCGAATTTCTTGTTCGGTGTGCCGGTCGGTTACGGAACTGAGCGACTCATACACTGTTTCATCAAAATTCAGCGTAGAAAAATCCTGGCGGTAATAACCAATACGAATCCCATCCGCAATCGTGGCACCTTTATTCTTGCCATGTCCGCCGCCGGCAAATGATTCCAAGAGCGTGCTCTTACCAATGCCGTTTGGGCCGGTGATGAGGAGGTGGCGATGTTTGTTGAGGCAAATGTTGGCTTTTTTGCTAACCGGCTTGTGATTTTTCATCACCGAATACGAAGTAATCCTCACAATATCGCCAGAAATTTCTTCTTGTACCGGAATGGTAAAATCGCGAATGGTTTTATCTTCGCGGCGCACGTCTACTTGCGATTCTTCCAGCTCCTCGGCTTTCTCCCGCATTTTTTTAGCCACCAAACGCAGCTTGCCACCCTTATGGGCAAACACGTTGGCCTGCTCTTTATTCGTCAGCGCTTCTTTGGCCAATCGCGCGTTTTTCATATTTTCTTTTTCGATTCGCGCGGCGATCTGCTCCACCACATCAAAATAATTTCCCACGTACTGCTCAATTTTGCGTGTGTGAACATCCAAATACAAAACGCCATCGGTAAAAGCATTCAAAAAGTCCGCATCATGCGAAATCACAATGCAGGTTTTATCTGAGCCGAGGAGAAACCCCGTAAGGTGATCAATGCCATCTTTATCAAGATTATTGGTGGGCTCGTCCAAAAGCAAAAGATCGGGGTCTTGAATCAGCGCCGCAGCCAACAAAAGACGCGCCTGCTGTCCGCCAGAGAATGATTTAATGATGCGGTCGTGCGGCGCATGCAAGTTGACAACTTCCAATACTGCATCAATGCGCCGGCCAATGTCGTACATGGTTTCACTAAAACATTTTTGAAAAAAATCTTTGATGGTGAGCTCGCGATCCTCTTTTAAAATCACTTGGTGGGCGGTGCCAATAGCGAGGTTTTGTGCCACGTTAATAGCTCCCGATTCCGGTTTAAAATTCCGTGTAATAAGTTTTAAAATGGTAGTTTTGCCAGCGCCGTTCTGTCCCATGATCGTCATTTTGCTTCCCCGCCGAACGCTAAAATCCACTCCATCTATGAGCGGTTTATCTTTTTCAAAGCCGTAAGTTACGGCATCAAAACTGACGATGGTTTCGTTGGTGGTCATCGGTGGCAAAGGTTACCGTATTTGCTGCCAATGGCACAAGCCTAGATGGGGTACTAGATGAGGTTGTTATAAGGTTGTAATTCATGTTACAATACTACTAGATATGCTCAAAATAAAAGCCGAACCATCTATGCGAAAGTTGATGTCAAAAAGACTTCTTGGTCTGGTTGTTGTGCTTGCTTTTGTCACAGCAGCTTTTTGGGGAGTTCATCTCACCATGCAAATGGACTCACATGGAGCAATGCAAAACTGTCCTTTGTTAGGGCATATGGAAAGTGTCTGTACCATGACAGTAACTGGGCATATTGCAAAATGGCAACAACTTTTTACAGCCACCGTGCAATCGAGCAAATTTTTGTTTGCTGCACTCTTACTAATTAATTTCGCATTCGCAGCTTTTTCGTTTCAATTTTCTTTACTTAATCAATTAAATTTTCAAACATTAAGGAGTAGAGCGGGGCCGTCTGAATATTCATCCGGTTTTCTCTTGAGAGCTTTTGGTCGTGGCATTCTTCGCAAAAGGGAATAAATCCAAATAATCTCACTGCGTGTTTTTTAAAAACGCAGTGTTTTGCGATTAGGTTTCTTTATTATTTTACGAAAATGACTACTCCACATCTAAAAAAATCAGAAGTTAAAATTGAAGGCATGACCTGCAATAGTTGCGAAATCATCCTCGAACGAAAATTAAAAACGATAAAAGGCATCGTTGCGGTTAATGTAAATCATAAAACAGGAATTGTGAATATCACTGCCGATGCAGACATGCTCAAAGAAACTTCCAAAGAAGCGGTGAGTAGACTTAAGGAAATGGGGCTTGAGCTCTATATGATTACCGGTGACAACAAGCGGACGGCGCACGCCCTCGCTATGGCATCCAGTTCGGTTTCCGTGGTGACCAATTCTCTCCTCCTTAAAGGTTTTCATCCAGAAAAACGCAGTCTTATTTCCGATATTGCACCGATTGTTATGACCTTCGGTTTTGTTGCGCTTTTCTTTCTTGGAATTCAGGCTATCAATCTTTATCTTTTTTCTTTGTTAATGTGCGTTTCACTCGTCATTTTGTTGTACATTAATACAAAATTAAAATATGAAAAAATATAGAAAATTTCTCGCCGTCGTGTTCGGTTCTGGAGCACTCTTCATACTCTTTTTAATTACATTCAATGCACAAGTAATTTCAAGAGGTACTTCGGTAGGGACTGTATCAATTGGTGGTTTATCCATAGAAGAAGCAAGGAATACTTTAGAAGAGGCAAAAAACAAGCATGACGTTATTTTGAGCCTTGGTGGAAACGAAGCGAGAAGTTCTTATGAAAAGCTTGGAGTTGATATAGATGTAGAACGCGCACTTACATCTGTAGCAACCGAATCTCGTTTTGCCATGGCTTCGCTATTCCATTCACAAAATGACAAAAAGAAATTATCTCCCCATGTCGCTGTAGACGAGAAAGTTTTGAAACAAGCCATCCTAAGCCTTTTTCCATTTTTAAAAGATTCCGAAGAAGCATCGGAACAGTTCTTTGTCACTTCAAATGATCAAGCTAAATTTTATACTTTTAATTTACCAAAACTTAAGGAGCAACTTGCCTACGGTAGTAAAAATTTACAGGATTCAGAAATAGAAGTTGAAATGCTGCCCTACGACTATAGTGAAGAACCAACTAAAACTCCTGAAGAAATCGAAACACTAAAAAATGAGTTGAAGGAAAAAGAAATTATTCTTCGAACAGATGCTGATGATTTAGTAAAATTAGAATGGAAAATTAACCTTAAAGAGACGCAGTGGCTTATTGAAAGCAAAAATGGAGTATCGCTCGATAAAGAGCTTTTGAGAGAATACATCCTTCAAAATATTGTTGGGCGAGTTGAAAGGTCAGTTCAAGATGCTACCATAAAAACTTTTGTTCCCAGTGAACAATCAGAACATATAGAAGTTGAGGGGATTGCACGAGACGGCATTTCCATTCCAATTGATGAAAATCTTGAGCATATTCAAAAATCCATAGCGGAAGGAACCTTTGAAATTTTTCTAAAAATAAACCGAACGCCTTCCTTTGTTTATAATGAGACAAATGTTGATCTAGGTGAGCTTGAATTGCTTTCAACGGGCAAATCAAACTTTGTGGGTTCACCTGATGGAAGAAGTTTTAATATACAAAAAGGTCTGCGGGAAAAAATGAATAATATTATTGTCCCACCAGGGGGCACATTTGCATTCAACTCATTTCTTAAAGGATTTTCGGCTCGGGAAGGATGGAAGATGGCTCTTGGGATTGTCGGGGGCGGAACATTGACGCCAATTTTGGGTGCAGGTCTCTGCCAAGTTTCTACAACGGTGTACCGAGCGGCTCTTTTTGCGGGACTCCCTATTGAAAAACGAAAATCCCACAGTTTATACGTGAAATATTATAAAGAATACGGTGAAGGTCTTGATGCCGCGATTTTCCTTGGTTCACAGGATCTCATTTTTAAGAACGATACGCCTTCCTATTTGTTTATTCAGGCCTATGACGATGGTCAGGATGCCTATGTAAAGATCTATGGGACATCTGATTCACGTGAGGTTAGGCTTGATGGGCCTTATCGTACAAAAAATATTCCGAAGGAAAAAGTTGAAAAATATTCCTCAACACCTCGCAAGAATGAAATCTTTTGGTTTAGGACAGTTGAGAAAAATGACGGTACGGCAACCGAAGAACAGATTATATCTCGCTATAAAACTTTGCCAAATTAACAATTATTATTCATATTGTTTATATACTTGTTAGCACTTTCAAAATGAAAATAATTATCCCTGCTTTAATAAGAGACATGTTGGATTACTATTCAAGGAACGGGTACTTTTTGACAAGTCCCGTATTGCTCCACCACTTTCCGAGGCCAAAATATCTTCCGGCCTTTACGGAATCCAAGCTTAGAAAAACGAAGAGGTAGACAATATGTTCGTCTAAAATGGGATTATTTTTAGGCAATAATAGGGCACTCCACATGAGAAACATGAGCAAAGCGCCGCTGTAGCCGGCAATTTTCATGCCAATTCCAAGAATCAGTGCCAAGCCGATCAGCAGAAGCCCTGCCATATACAGCCAGTCAACTACCGGGCTGCCCGCTAAACTTTGGTAAAAATTTTTCAACGGTCCGTGAGTCGCCATTTTAAGAAACCCTTCCGTTGGCGAGATGCCAGAAAGCCATGATTTTTCGGTGGTTGTGGCAAAACCTAGGCCAAAGGTCTTATCCAGAAATGCCCACAGCAGGATGAAACCGATGCTCAACCGGAGTGCCGCACAGACGATGCGTTCTTTGAGAGAGTGCATAATGAATGATTAAAAATTATTGAATTTACTAGGGAGTCATGCAAAGCATTATCTCAAAAATATGCCGATGAATAAAGATATTATAGAAATCACCAGCCACACGATATAATTATACTTCACTTTTGATCGGCAATGGGAACTCACCGTCTCGTAAAGCACGGGAACGTCTTCGGGTAGGAGGGTATTGGTCTCCAGGCGTTTTAATAGGCCAATTTCGCAAATTTCCCGCCGGTGATTTTCAATGGAAATCCGCACGAAGTAAAAAAGAGTGTAAGCAATGACCCCAATAAACCAAGCCGTGGTAACCCAAAATTTCCCAATCGGCTCAAGGAAAATAGTCACTCGCAGCGCGATGCCCCCAATGAGGCCCAGCACAAAAAGCACGATTCCAATGTAGGGAATATGTTGCCAGTAGTGGCGATGCTGTTGATGCACGCACCAATCGTATCATTTTTCAGAAGTTTCTTCACCAATCCTTGCAACATTCTATGAGCGCGGAGAGAGTCTTTTTAAAAGATGGATTATGCCTGTAGACAGCGAGGATGCCGACGGTAAGCCACGAGGCGGCGAGTAATAAGATTACAAGGAGTGTCTGCGAAAGCGCTGCGGCGGTAACAAGTTCATATCCTATAAAGAGCAGCGTGAGGAAAAAGGGGAGCCGGAATATGTGGAATTTTTCCGGAACTTTTTTTTCAACTGCGTAGTACCCACCAACGATGCTGTTGCCGATAAGGAGTGATAAGAGAACGGCATTATTGAATATGCCAGTCCAATACAGCACTAAAAGCGTCATCCATGTTATTCCCACGCTGGCGCAAAGCACGCAAAACTTCCATCGCCGCTGTGACTTTATGCTGAGCAAGAAAATAAATAACCCGATGATGGCGAGAAAAATGAAAAAAAGAGGATCATTCATGCGAGGATCTCAAATAAGAGAGCGGAGAGAGTAAGAAGCAAAAAACATATAATAATTCCTTGATATGGAAATGTTTTTCCGTTTCTTGCTGAGGAAAGTTTCTTGCTCAAGGATGGAGTTATCCACAAAATGGCTGCTCCAAGAACGCTGCCTACAATAAATTTATCAACGTAATAAGTACGGTTAAAATAGCTTCCGTAATCGCCAAAAAGCGATATGTACAACGGAGTGTTATCGTAAAAAAAACTTTTTAACGGCCATACCGTGGTGATAAATGAAATAACTCCGATGAGCGTCGTTTGATACGGAAAGATATTTATTTTCTTTTTTAAAAGCCCTCCCATCCACAGCCCCACCGCAAGTCCAAATGCGCCAATAAAAATTCCGACGGAAAAAGAACTCACTCCAAGCCATGATGCGGTGAGGGCGGCGGCGCCGGCTCCAAGAGTGCAGAGAGGACAATGGGCCGCCGCCGCTCTTACCAAAACGCCATTGATGGCGAGTGATATTCCCGTTAAGAGTAGGATTTTTTTAAGCATAATTATGTTCTAAACTCTAGGCTGCTTAGAGTTGTACAAAAGTGCCTCCGTCTTTGCCGTCTTGGGTAATGGTATGTATGTCAAAAGGCTCATATTTTGGCCCAGGCATGCCGGGAGAAGCCGATGGCATACCGGGGAGAGCGATGCCTTTATGAGGGGATTTTTCTTGCATGAATTTTATAATGGCTTCCACCGGAACATGCCCTTCAATAAAATAATCGCCAATGCGGGTGGTGTGGCAGCTGCGCAAATTCGCAGGGATTCCATTGGAATCCTTGTAGCGATCAATTTCTTCTTGAGATCCGAATTGAAAATCAACTTCAAACCCTTGTTTCTTGAGATATTGTCCGTAAAGCTTGCAGCAGCCGCAGGAAGTGCCGGCCACAACGGTTGCTTTGGGATTGGCAATAAGCCGTGTTAATTTTTCTTGATTATTTTTCACTGTAAATACATTCCACGTCATAAAACCGGCTAGTGCAACAATTCCAATGCTTATGACCGTTAGGATTTTTTTCATAAAATCAAAATAAAAAAATGCTCATTATGAGCTTAATTTTGCGAAAAGGAAAAACACCGCCGTAAATCCGACGCCCATAATGACGGGCGCAATATCGGAAATCCAATTGCGTTTCGTGGGATGAAATCCGCGCAACAAAAGAGAGTTGACGACGACGGAAACGGAGCTGAAGGCCATTGCGAGGCCCGCCAGTTCGGGCCGCAGCACGAGCCCCCAAGAAACAAAGACCCGCGCGGCAATGGGAATGCCAATGACATTATAAAAGAGCGCAAAAAACATATTTTGCTTGATCTTGTTGACGGTGGCGCGGCTGAGCCGTATGGCCGTTACCACGTCGCGCAAATCATTTTTCACCAGCACAATCCCGCCGGTTTCCATCGCAATATCTGTGCCGTTGCCCATCGCAATGCCAAGATTGGCTTGCGCCAGCGCGGGACTGTCGTTAATGCCATCTCCAACCATAGCCACATGTTTGCCAGCGGCTTGTAATCTTTTTACCTCGTTGGCTTTGTCTTCCGGCAATACTTCCGCAAGTACGTTTTCAATTCCGGTAATCTTGGCAAGCGCATTGGCCGTTCGTTTGTTATCGCCGGTAATCATATAAATGGTAAGTCCCATTTTTTTGAGACGATCCACGGCTTCCTTGGAACTTTCCTTAAGCGTGTCGGCCACGGCAATAATGCCGAGAATTTTTTGATCGTCTGCCAGGAGCATGGCGGTTTTTCCCTGGTCTTCCAGTTTATGCAGATGTTCTTCCGCCGATGTTTCCGCCACCGCAATTTTTTCCATGAGTTTCCGATTTCCCAAAAAATATTTTTTGCCTTCCACAATGCCTTCCACGCCATGCCCCGGAATCGCTTTAAAAGAGTCCACCGGAGTCAGTGCCATTTTTTTATTTTTGGCGTAGGCAACAATACTTTCGGCCAGAGGATGTTCCGAATTTTGTTCCAAGCTTGATGCGATTTTTAAAATATTTTCGCGGCCGGTGCCAAGTTCAACAATGTCCGTCACCTCCGGTTTTCCTTTACTCAGCGTGCCGGTTTTATCAAATATAATGGTGTCTATGTGGTTGGCGGCTTCCAGAGGTTCACCCCCGCGGATCAAAATGCCATGCTCGGCGCCTTTGCCTGTGGCCACCATAATACTTGTGGGAGTGGCGAGACCGAGCGCGCATGGACATGCAATGACAATCACCGATACAAACGCTAGTACCGCAAAAGTGACGCTTGCTCCAAGCATGAGCCATGCTATGAGCGTAAGAATACTTATGCCGATGACGGCCGGCACAAACCATGAGGACACCCAATCGGCAAACGCTTGTATGGGGGCTTTTGAGCCCTGGGCGTCTTCCACAAAGCGGATAATTTGCGCCAGCGCCGTTTCCGCGCCGATTTTTTCTGCACGAAATTCAAAACTGCCGTTGCCGTTTAATGTCGCGCCATAGACCATATCGCCGGTCTTTTTTTCGACGGGAATGCTTTCTCCCGTCAGCATGGACTCGTCTACCGAAGAAAGCCCCTTTGTGACGCCCCCATCCACAGGAATTTTTTCTCCCGGACGGACAATCACCGTATCTCCCGCTTGAACTTCTCCAATGGGAATATCAAAAGCTTCTCCATTTTTAAGAATCCGCGCCGTTTTTGCCTGGAGCCCCATGAGTTTTTGGATGGCGTCGCTCGTTTTGCCCTTGGCGCGGCTTTCCAGCCATTTTCCAAGGAGCACAAAGGTAATTAAGAGTGCGGCAACTTCAAAATAAAGATTATCCACTTCGCCTAGAATCGTCTTGTTTTTTGCGATATTGCTTACAAGATTCAAAAGACTGTAAAAATAAGCCGTTGAGGTTCCAATGGCTATTAAGCTGTCCATGTTGAACATGAACATTTTTAAGCTGGACCACATGCCGCGGTAAAATCCCGCGCCGAGCCAAAATTGAACGGGAGTCGCCAAAATAAAAGAGATGATTCCCATGTACGGCGGCAGTACGTTGCCAAAGGGAAGCTGGGGAATAAACGATAACAGCATGAAATAGAGAAGAGGTGCGCTCAAAATAAGGGACCGGAAAAAATATGTCCAATAGTGCGCGACTTCTGCTTCACGCCGCTTTTTATCCGCATCGCGGTCGTTTTCGTTGGCCACTTCGGCAGTGTAGCCCGCACTTTTTACCGCTTTCATAAGCTCCGTCTCGTTTACGACGTCGGCGTCAAAACGTACATGCGCTTTGGCTGCGGCATAATTAACATTAGCGTCCTCAACCCCCGCAGTTTTTTTAAGTTTTCGGGTAATGAGTGCGGCACAACTGGCGCAATGCATTCCGGAAATACTGAAGGTAACTCGTGATGTGCTCATACAGGAAAATTATTATGAATATTATGAAACTTTTTGAACTTTGTAGGTATCTCCCAAACCTTCTACTTCTTTAATCCACAAATTTTTATCAAAGCTCTCGGCGTGTTCGATCTCAACTTTTTTCGTTTCCAATTGGACATCAAGCTTTTGGATGGAAGGAAAATCACTGCTGACCTCTTTGATGAGCGACACGCAGGATTCGCAATGCATCCCGGGAATAGAGAAAATAGTTTTCATAGATGGAAAATTAAAAATTAATTTTGCCGATGATGTAGCCGATAATCAGGCCGGATAAGACGGAAGTTGAAGCCACCCAGAACCAGGGTGATTCGATTTGGGGAGCCGCACCAACCTCTTTCCATTCAAGTTGAGCCATATAATAATTAATTAATGACATTCACTTTTGCCCGGAACATTCCCATGGAACACGTCAGCAGGAAGTCTTTTGTTGGAGTAAAAGGCCCCAGGATGCCTTTGCTTCCGGGTGCAAGATATTTTACGAGATTAAATGAGGGAACCGTAAGCGCATTGGCGCATCCCGCCGCGTCGGCATCAGCCGTAGCGCGTACCACCGTAGGTTTGCCGGCTTTAACGGTAAATGAACTTGGGAAATATCCATAATTACTCACACGCATGTTAATGACCTGCGTTCCATCAGGAGTTTCCGTGACATTTTGGTCGCTCTCACCGGCGGGCTCAGAAACTCGAGAAGGCAATAAATCGGAGGTATCTACGCCGGCTAAAAGCAAACCGCTATTAAGGTTAAAGAATGCCAGCACCAATACCAGCGCTCCCGAGAATCGCAAAAAGAGACGCGACATAGGGCCTCTTGCGGCGGAAGATATGGCGCTGATGCCAAGAAGCGCCGGAAGGGTTCCAAGCGCAAAGACGAACATCGTCATGGATCCTGCCCAAAAACTGCCGGACGCCAAGGCGACAAGTTGCAGCGACTGGGTAAATCCGCATGGAAGAAAAAACGTAAACATTCCCAGTCCAAATGGAGCACTGGGACTGCGGCTTTCGGAAATATTGGCAATCCAGTGGGAAAAACGCTTTGGAAGATGGATAGAAAATTTCCCTTTGGGAATGACTTTAAGTATAGAAAGCGCCAGGTAAAGCATTACCAAAGCAACAAAAACATTCAGGTACCCGGTTACACGCGGGGAAAGGGTTATGGAACGTCCTAATACCCCAACAAGCCCTCCCAAGAGAAAGTATGATAAGAGCCGTCCGGCGTTAAAATAGAGTAACGGTTTAAATTTTTGCCATCGGCTAAGCGACATATTGGCCTCGTTATATTTTGCCGCGACGCTTAAAAGGAGTCCGCCGGTTACGGCCAAACAGCTGGATGTTCCGGCGACGAGCCCAATGAGCAATATGCCTCCAAAAGTTGCTGCGCCGGCGGTGGAAGTTGAAACAAAAGAAAGAACGTCAAAGGCTTTAAGGATTTGGTAGAGCGCCAGAATGATGATGAGTGAAGCGCCGATTTCAAGCCATATTTGGTATGCCGACGTGGCGGATGATGCCGGGTCGCGAACATTGCGCATGGTAAATCCGGCGCTTTTTACGGCATCATACAAATCATTCCAGGCAGGCTGCGCACCTCTATAGTGAATCGTCGCCGTACCTTTGACATAATTCAAGGACACATACTGGACTCCCTCCACTAATTTAAGTTTTTCGTTAATAAGGAGTTTGCAATTGTTGCCAACCATGCCGTCAATGGCGACTTTCACTATTCCTTTGTCTTCCATAGAAGTGGCCGGCATAGCTGCTTGATCGGTACTGTGCTCAATGGAGTAGCCCGTTTCGGTAATAGCCGCTTCAAGATCTTCTGCAGTCGGCAGATGTTCTGTCTCTGCCGTAATATCGGCTATTCCAGTGCGGTGGTTTACATTCACCTTTACCACTCCCGGAACTTTTTTTATCTTGCGTTCAAGCACGAGTTCGCAGCTCCCGCACGTCATTCCCAGGATTTTGAGTCGAGCTGATTGTAATTTTTTCTCATTCATAAATAAAGATTACACAAACAAGTAAAAGACTGCTTAAAACAGCCTGATGCAAAGTCTTTATTCTCTCTTATGAATGATACCACTGCCTATGTTTCGGTAGAGATGATGGTAGTAAAGCGAACTTGGCGGCCCTGCCCGGGACCCGCCGCTTGGCCGGAAAGCAAATTCAAGACGGTTAAATCCAAAAAAGAAGATTATTGCCAAAGATGCGCTCAAGAGAAAAGCCATTCCGAGTGCTATATTTGCACCCATCTTTTCGGGAACAGAAAGGAATAAGTCTTGCCAATAAGATATGTGCGCTCGTGCGGTCATGGTGCATACCTTCTCAGTTTGAAATGGACATTGCGACATCATGCCGTCCGGGTGTTCCATCATGGAGAGATTGGCTCCCCAGAGGCTCAAGATCCCAAAAGCTGCGATCAGCAGAATCCCCACGTTCCGCACGGATGATCTTCGTTTTGTTACATTGGCTTTCATAGCTCAATAGTAGCAAAAAATATCATCTTGCGCAAGAGAATAATTGAGTCTACAATATAGGGTATGGGGGTATTGGCTATTATCATGTGAGTGATACCTACATCGCGCTCTTT
>JBBTWV010000060.1:0-9970 GCA_038062615.1 Patescibacteria group bacterium
ATCGGCTGGCTCGTCATTATGATGAATGTGATGAACTGGTTGGACGGCATTCCGGGCTTAGCCTCAGGCATTTCTACCATTGCGCAGTTTTCGCTCTTCGTCCTCTCGTTACAGCAGTTCCATCTTGTGGATCAGAGCGCCCTTATTACGCTTTCCAGCGTTCTAGCCGCTTCCACACTGGCCTTTTTGATTTTTGATTTTCATCCGCCAAAAATTCTCATGGGTGACACCGGCAGTATGTTTTTAGGATTTATGCTGGGCGTCCTCTCCATTCTCTCTGGAGGTAAGCTGGCTACGGCCCTCCTTATTATGGGTTTCCCGGTTTTTGATGCCATCTGGGTCACCATTCGCCGCGTGCTCCGTGGCACATCTCCCTTAAAAGGTGATCACTCCCATTTTCATCATCGCCTCCTTAAGGTTGGCCTTTCTGAGCGAAAAGCCCTTATCTTTAATTATCTGCTTTGCGCCGCTTTTGCCGCGATTGCCCTCACGATTCACACTCCATTGGGTAAATTTGCGGCGTTAATAGGATTATTGGTAACTATGGGTCTGGTAGGAATTGGAATAATGGTAAAACGAAAGTAGCTTGTTTATAATAGCCTTCCATGGACTCCGTCGCAGAGATAAAATCCCGGCTTTCTATTGAGGAGCTTGTTGGCCAATACGTACAGCTTAAAAAAGCTGGACGGCATTTGCGCGGGCTTTGCCCTTTTCATAAGGAGCGGACGCCGAGCTTTTCAGTAAGCCCAGAAAGGCAGATGGCCTACTGCTTTGGATGCCACAAGGGTGGTGATATTTTTTCGTTTATTCAAGAGATAGAAGGGTTGGATTTTCGCGGGGCGTTGGAATTTTTAGCGGAGAGAACGAATGTGACCTTGCCCAAATCTGCACCTCACCAGTATGAGCGAAAATCTGAAAGAGATCGGCTTATTGCCATTCACGATGATGCGGTAGCCTACTATAAAGGACAGCTGTGGGAGACTCCTGATGGCGAAAGAGTGCTTGCCTACTTAAAAAAGAGGGGACTTAATGAAGAGATGATCCGCTCGGCCAGCCTGGGTTTTGCGCCGGAGAAAGGCGATGCACTCTATTCTTTTTTACTTGAGAAAGACTACACGCGGGATGAGATTTTTTCTGCGGGTTTAGCTTTTGCACGTTCTACGGATCAGGGTTTTGGCGAAGGCGCGTTGGATCGCTTCCGCATGAGGCTGCTTTTCCCCATTGCTAATCTTGCCGGCAAGATTTGTGCCTTTGGTGGTCGCGCTGTGCGTGAGGGTGACGAGCCAAAGTATTTAAACTCTCCAGAAACGCCGGTGTATAAGAAGAACTCACTCCTCTTTGCTTTGGATCGTGCGCGTGGAGAAATCAAAACGAAGAATCAGGCTGTTATTGTGGAAGGTTATATGGACGCCCTCAGTGCGCATCAAGCAGGCTATAAAAATGTGGTGGCCTGCAGCGGAACTGCTCTTACTTTAGAGCAACTGGCCATCATAAAACGATTTACCAAAGAAGTGGTTTTTGCGTTTGACCGTGATAACGCGGGGAAGATGGCTACGAATAGAGCGATTGAGTTGGGCTTTGAGCAGGAACTCAATATGAAAGTGGTGGTGTGGGAAGGTTCTGCCAAAGATCCGGATGAGTGTTTAAGGCAAGACCCCCAATTATTTGCTCAGGCTATTGAAAAAGCTCAGTCAGCCAGAGACTACTTGCTCCAGTCCCTGCAAGTAACATGCAATGTAAATATGATTGAAGGCAAAAAAGAATTTATCCAAACCCTGCTTCCATTTTTTGCTCGAGTCAAAAGTCCGCTGGAGTTGGACGAGTGGGTAAAACAGGCGGCGCTTATTTTAGGAAGTTCGGCTTCTATTTTGTATGATGAGCTCAAAAGGTTTACTGGGAAACAAAAAACTTCTTTTGTAAAACCACAAAATAGTGCCTTAGAATCTCCTTCAATTCAGGTTAAAATATTTTCCGTTCATGAGTATTTAATAGGTCTGCTCTTGACATACCCTGAGATAAGAAGCAAAGCTATCCTGTTACTAAGGGCAGAAGAGTTCGAAGAAAATCAGTTACAAAATATTTACAGATCTCTCTCAAGTGAATATAATCAGAACTCGGAGAATCAGGCACTTTCACAAGAAGACCAGACACGAGCAAATATTTTAGGGATGTATGTGGAAAGCCGTTTAGGTGATATGCCTTGGGAAGCGGTAGAACGAGAAGTGCTGGAAACTATTCGGTCCGCTATCCGGCAAAGATACGATAGAGAAAAACGGACGATTCTCACCAAGCTTAAACACGGCGTAGGACCCGAGAGAGAACATCTCCTTGAATCTTACCAAGAACTGCTTTCGCAGGAAGAAAAACTCAATATCTAAGGAAACCTCATTCATGGCAAAAAAACTCAAGAAATTTATCACCCAGCCTTCGGACGAGCAGCTCGCAAAATATCCTAAAGCCGTACAAGAACTTCTTCGCAAAGGCCGCGAACAAAAATTCGTCACGCAGCAGGAACTCATGAAGGCGATTCCGAATATTGAGAAGGACGTTGTTTTGCTGGATGAGATTTACACGCTCTTCATGGATTTGGGCATTGAGGTAATTGATGTAAAGGATGCGCTTATTTGGAAGAGGGAAGAAGCCGAGGAAGATGAACTGGAAAAAGAAATTAAGGGTGAGGTGCATGTTGTGGCGCCGAAAAAAGAAATGGAACTTTCGGAGATTGCCAACGACTCCATCCGCATGTACTTGTGTGAAATTGGAAAAGTTAAACTCCTCGTTGCCAAAGAAGAAATTGATCTTGCCAAACGGATTCGCAAAGGCGATCAAACAGCCAAACAGAAGCTTGCCGAAGCCAACCTCCGTTTGGTGGTTTCTATTGCTAAAAAATATATTGGACGCGGTCTTTCATTTTTGGATCTCATCCAAGAAGGGAACATTGGACTTTTCCGCGCCGTTGAGAAGTTTGACCCGGATCGTGGCTTTAAATTTTCCACGTATGCTACTTGGTGGATTCGCCAGGCCATTACTCGCGCCATTGCCGACCAAGCCCGTACGATTCGTATTCCGGTGCACATGGTGGAGACTATTAATAAGCTCACCCACGCGCAGCGGCGGCTCGTCCAAGAGCTCGGTCGCGAGCCTCTCGTAGAGGAACTCGCCGCCGAAATGGATATGGACGTCAAAAAAGTCCGTCACATCCTCAAAATTTCACAGGACATCGTTTCGCTAGAAGCGCCAGTGGGTACCGAAGAAGATTCCAAGCTCGGTGACTTTATTGAAGACGATGAAGCGCTTTCACCCGCCGAGGCCACCAACCGCCAACTCATCAAAGAAAACATTCACGAGATGCTCCATTACCTTTCTCCGCGCGAGAAAAAGATCATTGAGATGCGCTTTGGTTTAAAGGATGGTGTTGGACACACTCTGGAAGAAGTAGGCCAGGAGTTCCGCGTGACGCGTGAACGTATCCGCCAAATTGAGGCAAAAGTTTTACAGAAATTGAAAGAACATCCGACGAGCATCAAAATTCGGCCGCTCGTATAGAACTTCCCGCAAAAATAATTCTTTAATTTTTATTTTATGGCGAAGCCCATCCCACCAAAAGATGATATCCTCAGCGCACCTCTTCCTGGAACCGGCACGGGTACCGGCAGCGGTGAAGAAAAGGTCACACTTATTACCAAAGAAGGTCTTGAGAAGCTTAAAGAAGAGCTCAATTTTTTAAAAGAGGTGAAGCGCAAGGAAGTGGCGGAACGCCTTAGGGAAGCCATTAGTTATGGTGATCTTTCGGAGAATGCTGAGTACGAGGAAGCCAAAAATGAGCAGGCTTTTACAGAAGGCCGCATTTTGGAGCTGGAAGAGAAGGTCAAGTATGCCCAAATTATTGATGAACAACACAAGAAGGGGGCTTTGGTGCAGCTGGGTTCCAAGGTGGTGATCCAAAATCTTTCCGGAAAGACGAAGGTGGAAGAAGAGTTTACGATTGTTGGTTCCACGGAGGCCGACCCCATTAACCACAAAATTTCAAACGTCTCACCGGTGGGTAAGGCCCTATTAGAAAGACGAGCCGGAGAAACGGTAAAGGTGGTAGCCCCTGCCGGCATTATTGAATACAAGATTGTAAAGGTTAAATAAGATTTTTATGAGGATATTGGAAATTGGCGGCGCGCTGCTCTTTATGGCCGTCGTATTTTTTACCATTTTATTTGCGGAAGGTTACCAGTATGATTCCCGCCATAATGATTTAGTAAAAAAAGGAGTTATTTATTTTGAATCGGCATGGGCTCAGAGTCCTGAACCGAAGGTTACCTTAGATGGCCAGCCTATAAAAATGGCTTTTCCGGGTGAGATTCGCACGGCACCGGGAGCCCATCAGCTGGAGATTTCTGCGCCTGGGTACTTTCCTTGGAAAAAAAATATTATAGTTCCTGGGGACGAGGTGTTGCGGTTTCCGGCAATTCGGCTTTTTCCCATGAATGCGACTTTAAGTTCAGAAAGTTCGGAGTCGCTCTGGTTCCACGAGACGGCGTTTGAGAAGTATAAAGATCTTGCTCTGCAATCTTTTTCTGATGATGGCGTGTTTTTGGCTTCCTTTAAGCTCCATTTTGCCAAGTGGTACTCCCTGGAGTCGCCGGAAAGTTTTTGGATTACCGAATGGCCCTTTGAGAAAAATCAACTTAAAAAGGTAGCGCCATTTTCTAAAAAAAGCTTTGTGGTGTTGAATCAGGATAAAAGAATCAGCGCTTATCTTTCTGGCATCGCTTCCGGATTGCAGCCACTCCAGGCGCCGCCTATTTTGGATATCCACGAGGCATCGGGGAAGATTTTTGCACTCAGTGGTGACGGAACTATTTGGTCTGTGCCAGAAGACGGTGCGCCTCAAGCTTTTGCAGCGCTGGGGCAGCCAATGCGGAGTTTTACCTCTCTTCAGCATGCTGGCGATCACTGGGTATTTTTGCTCCAATCTCAGGCCGATCCTTGGCTTCTTGTAACCAATGAGGACGGTTCGGTCATTTTTCAGCAGAAGGGGATTGCGTCGGCTTATTTAGAAGGAGAAACGCTCACGTATGTGCAAGATAAGACGCTTGCGGAGTATGATCTTCAAGAGAAAAAACTCAAATCCAGCCGTACGCTGGATGCTTCTATATCATGGTTTTCTCCTATTGGAAAAACCTACCACTCTTTCTTTTTAAACACGAACAAAGAGCTCCAGTACTGTGATAAGGATTTTGAAAATTGCCACCTCTTTGCCAAATTAGACCTGCCATGGATAGTTGCCAGTAAAGATCGCACGGCTTTTTTTACGCTAAGGAAAGGGAAGTTTATCTTGTTTGAGCTGGAAGAGAGCGCAGGCTTGCCGAAGTTTCTCCAGAACTTGGTTTCCCTCGTCTTCCCTTCAGCTTTGAGAGAATAGCGTCCATGAATTTTTTGACGAACTGATTGGGATCGCTTCCGTGATCATCGTGGTATCGCAAGAAGAGGAGGTAGCCGGCCCAAAGGCAGACAAAAAATGCCATAACTTGAGGCAGGCGCAGCCAGAAAATTTTGATGGTTTCATCTCCGCGGAAGAACTCCTCCAAAAATTTAAAAAAGCTAAAGAGGAAGACACCCACTTCGGCAGCAAGGCCGGGCAGAGCGCCGCGAGTTTTTTTAAGGAGAAAAATTACCGCGAGGCCAATTATAAGTGAGTATAAGGCGGCATAAAGCTGAGTGGGATGAATGTCAGAAATATATTTTACATGGGAGTTACGAAACATCATGCCCCAAGGGAGATCGGTGGGTTTGCCGTAGTTAATGCCGTCCAAAAAGGTTCCGATGTTGCCAAAAAACATGCCGATGAGTACGGCTGGAACGGCGAGATCAAATAATCGCTTGGATGATTCCCCCTGTTTGTGTGAAAAAAACCAAACGGCTAGGAACCAAGCAAAAACGGCTCCCCAAAAGGAAAATCCCTTATCCCAAATGGCCAGAATAGAGAGGGCTCGGCTGAGAGAAAATCTATAAAAAAAATGATCGGGATGGAGGAAGACAAAAAAGAGGCGAGAGACGGTTGCCGTCCAAAAAAGGAGCAAAAAACTGTTTTCCATGAGCGCGTTCATCCGAATGCGCATGCGTTTGCCCAAAGAAATAAACACCCAAGAACTCACCACAAAGCCGACGGCGACAAAAAACCAGAGGGAGTAGACGGAGATGAACCCGGATTCAAAAAGGAGAGGATACACGACCCTTATTTTACAGTCCCTACATGAGATTTACCAGCATGAGGAGGTAGACAAACAGGGTCGCCGGCAGAAGCAAAAAACTCATTCCTCCTTTATTTTTGAGCCAAAACTGATGGACCGTGAAAGCGATGTGGAGACAAAAAAGGAGGAGCAGGAGCGGTGCCATGAGTTTGGAATGATAGAAAAAGAAGCTGCGGGGAAGCGAGGTAATGGGGAACTGCTTAATGGTGAAAGGATAGGAAATTACGTAGGCGGCAAGGTAAAAGGCAAGAATCCAGCTGATGGTCTTGGGGAGTGTGTCGCTCAAGAATGAGGGCTGCTGGGCGGCTATTTCCGTTCGCTGAGCCTCCATTTGCAAGGCGGTGAGCTGTAATTTGAGACGCTTTTTTTCTGCCCTGAGGGTTTTGATGCTTTCCCACGCTTCTTGCCTTACCATTTTTGATTTGCCGATAATAAGAAGTTTTACATACGACCAAAAGTGATGATTGATGACTTTAATCTCCTCGCGCAGTTTTCTGATCTCTGGATTTTGAGCCTTAAAAAGTTTGAGGAGCCATGTGGCCAGCGGCTTTAAGAAAGGGATTTCTTGCCACTTGGTGGCGGTTTGAACGAGATCTATTTCTTGTTGCAGGCCAGTGCGTTTAAGCTGGCTGAGGAGCTCCTTAGTTTCCACTTTAAACTGGGAGCTTTCTTTGTGACGCTGCTCTTCATGCAGAAAAATCTCCTGCTTTTGAATGTGATCCAACATGCGAGCGCAGGTAGAACGGATGTGTTCCAAGTTGGTTGAATCTTTAATTCTCACCAGCTGATTGAGGTAGCCCTGGATGGTGTCGCGCTGTTCAACACGCAAATCAGCCGCATACTGCTGCAAAAATTCCTGCATCTTGGTCATGGTGTAGTCCACTTTTTGGAGTAACTCTTTCTTCTCGGTGGCAACGCTTTCTTGCTCGCTCGTATCCACTGCTTTTTTGGCATTTTTGCCTAAAGATTTTTCATATTCTTTTTGAATTTCCACAATGCCAGCTTTGCGTGCCGCTGTTTTTTCTGGCGCAGTGGCGACATCGTCAATAATGTAATTCACATTGAACTCATACTCTTCAAATAAGCGTCCAAAAGCTTTAAAGAGATTTTCGGCGCGAATGGTTCCCACCACTTTTTTGGCATTCTTATCTACTGCTTCAAACTCAAAAGTGGGGCTGGCGCTTGCTTGGCCTGCCGCTGCAGTAGCTGGCGCAACGCCATCAACGGTGTTGAGCGAAACCACCGAAAGCCCTAAGCGGTTAAGGTTTTTTCGTGCTTGTGGCTCATCGGGTGCTTCAATAACTCCCGATAACTCCGAGCCCGTTTGATTGAGCGCAATATAATGGAAGGATGGCACAGGGAATTAAAAATAAAGGATTGATGTCAAAATTATTAGGTTGCGCCCTCCGGGCGCCTTATTTATTAGCCTCGCCTCGACGGCTCGGCCTGGTCGAAGCCTCAATAAAGCGAGAAAAAAGCGGATGTGGACGGTGCGGACGCGAAAGGAATTCTGGGTGGAACTGCGATCCCACCATGAATGGATGATCCTTTATTTCAGCGATCTCTACGAGGTTTCCTTTTTTGTACACACCGGAGGGAATCCATCCGTGGGACTCTAACTGAGTGCGAAAGTGGTTGTTTACCTCATAGCGATGACGGTGGCGTTCAGCGATTTCATCTTTTCCATAAGCTGCCCGAGTAATGGTTCCGGCTTTAATTTCGCAAGGGTAGACGCCAAGGCGCAGGGTGCCGCCTTTTTCTTTATGCCAAGACTGGTCCGGCAAAAAATGAATCACATATTTGTCTCGTGAAAGTTTGCCATCTTCATCAAACTCTTCAGACGTAATCGCCGGGTCTTTGAGCACATGCCTGGCAAATTCAATCGTCATAATCTGCATGCCAAGGCAGAGGCCCAGGTAGGGGACTTTGTTCTCGCGTGCATAACCTGCGGCCAGGATTTTGCCCTCTGTCCCGCGAATTCCAAAGCCGCCGGGAACAATAATGCCATCCGCCGCCTTAAGCTCATCCCAAGTTTTTTTATCTTTTTCGGCGAGTTTTTCAGAATTAATCCACACCAGTTTCATCTTGCGCTCGTGGTGAAAGGACGCAATTTTAAGCGACTCAATAACAGAAAGGTAGGCATCATCCAAGCCCGTATACTTGCCCACTAAGGCGATGGTGACCTCTTTTTTGCTGCTCCGGATTTTTTCCGCCACATCCTTCCAAATTTTAAGATTCGGTTTCACTTTTCCAAGCTGTAATTTTTCTGCCACCAGTTCAGCAATTTTGTATTCCTGGAGGAGGAGCGGAACTTCATAAATAGAATTTGCCGTCACCGAAGGGATAACGGCGTCCTCTTGCACATCACAAAAAAGCGCGATTTTTTTGAGAAGGTCTTTGCCAATGGGATAGTCCGCGCGTGGGATAATGATGTCCGGCTGAATTCCAATGGAGCGCAACTCGCGCACGGAGGCCTGCGTGGGCTTGGTTTTGAGCTCGCCGCTGCCTTTGAGGTAGGGGAGAAGGGTCAGGTGCACAAAGAGGGTGTTTTCGTGTCCCAGCTCCCAGCGCAACTGGCGGATGGCTTCTAAATAAGGTAAACCCTCAATGTCTCCAACGGTTCCGCCAATTTCCACAATCACAATTTCTGCGCCGGTTTTTTCTCCCAGCTCAATCACTTTCTTTTTTATGGCGTTGGTAATGTGCGGAATAATCTGGATGGTCCCACCCAAAAAATCTCCGCGCCGTTCCTTGGCAATAATTTCGCTGTAAATCTTGCCGGTGGTAACGGTAGAAAGAGCCGTTAAGTTCACATCAATAAACCGCTCGTAGTGGCCTAAATCCAGGTCCGTTTCAGATCCATCATCGGTGACAAAAACCTCCCCGTGTTGAAATGGGCTCATGGTGCCGGGGTCCACGTTTAAATAGGGGTCCATCTTCATGGGCACAACCTTAAAACCGCATGCCTTCATGAGGGCGCCAATAGAAGCCGTCGCTATGCCTTTGCCCAGTGAGCTGCAAACTCCCCCAGTAACGAATATATATTTAGTTTTTTGAGCAGGCATAATTAGTAATTACCGGATTTAGATTGCCTGGTCAAGAAGATTAGACTGCGAAGCGAGTCTAATGTCAGCACGCATGTTGTAATGACATGAGAGCCATTTTGAGATCTGCGGTTTTTGTTTTAACAAGAGCACTGCCGACGATGGCGCCAGAAACCGCGCCAAGTTTTTTGAGTGAGCTAAGATGCGCTGGTTTTGATATGCCAAAGCCGACGACAAGGGGAAGTTTTGTTTGTTTTTTGAGGCGATTTAGGAGCGTTAGCGTACTTTTTGCAACTTCTCCGCGTGTGCCAGTGACGCCGAGAGTGCTTACGACGTAGAGGTAGCCGAGGTTCTTGCTTCCGCTGATGCGCTCGATTTGTTTGAGTCTGCGCGGCGTAGTGTAATCACTGGCGAGAAAGATTTGGGCGAGTTTTGTGGATTTTGCTGCGGCGGCAAAGGGAGCGATTTCTTCTAAAGGTACGTCGGCGATGAGGACAGAGTCGGCTCCGGCGGCTTTGAGGTGACGATAAAAACGTTGGATGCCGTAGCGGAAGACGATGTTGGCGTAGGTGAGGATGCCAATGGGAAGGTCATTTTTTGCTTGCTGAATGGCTATGGCGCGGATTTTTTTTATGAGATTTATGGCGCGTTGTGGTGTCATCCCAGCTTCAAGTGCACGCA
>JBBTWV010000061.1:0-16290 GCA_038062615.1 Patescibacteria group bacterium
TGATCCAGACCGACAGGTATGCCGCGATCGGGTCGGGCTCGGGCGCTTCCGGCGGCAACTCCTCCGGGCAAAGTAAACACTCAAGAAGTTCCCGATATTCTTACGAAGGCCGGCAAGATGTCCGACCAGCTCATGCTGAGGTTTAACCAAGTTTTTAGCAAACTTCCCGGCATGATCAACGACTTGGTGACCTACACCGGCCGCTACGTTACCAGCACTCCGGAGCATTATGGGTTGGAGGTGGACTCACCCATTAATTTGATTACCGCCAAGGACCAGTACACGCTGGAATATTTAAAAGCGGTGAACACGATGGTGGAAAATAAAATTGATTCGCTGGTGAAAACTTTGCAGCAGGATACACTGCTGGGGGAGTTGAAGGTGCAGGTGAAGGCTGTGCGGCTCAGGGAAAATCCCAATGCTCCGCCGGTTCTTATGAACACGCCAGGGACGCTGAGCCCACCCGCAGTTTTTGTAAATTACACGCCGGCTTTCGCGGCCGATGGTACGAACTTTTTGCGTCGCTTAAACGGCTACAACTTGGACGCCGTGACGAGCGTGGCTCAGTGCACGCCGTATCGCGGTTCAAAAGGAGTTGGTCAATATTCAAAACTCGTGGAGATTAACCGCGCGCTGGATGAGCAGACGACGGAATTTGATGCTGACGCCAATGTAAAAACCGGCCGCACGCCCAATGAAAAAGATCAAAATTTTGCTTGTTATGAAGGGCTTTATGACGGCAAGTGCCAGGGCTACGAGCATTTTGCCGGCTGTTTTAATGATTCGACGCGTTTGTTTGTGGACCCCGTGAATGGCGCGCTGACCTGCTTCCCAGAACGTGCCACCGATCCCATTTTTGACTTGGCCGGAACGCAAGAAGTTGATGGACTTCCACCTGCGAATTTTGACAACTTTAATGTTTGTCTCAACTTCCATGAAAAAAATCAGTTCATAGAATATCTTAAGTCGGCGGATGCGCGGCTGGAGGCGATGGATGATGATTTGGCGGCGGGAGACCAGTCACCGGAGCGTAGTCGAGCGGTGATTTTGAGTCGTGCGCAAAGCCATGGATTGGCCGCAAAGGATAAAGATCCAAGTTCCATCGTGCTTTTTTCGCAAGCCGGTGCGGATGCTTTTGAAGTGACGCTGGCGGATGTTTTGCGAGCTGAGGGTTGGGATTCCGTCGCCAACCCGGAAGGCTGGCATGATGTTTTAGCGAAACTTTTAGTGAGCATAGATTCCATAAATCCGCGAACCATTGCTATTGATCATCCAAAAGTTGCTTCCGTGGACATCGTGATTTTGCGCGATTTTGAAAAATCTTTCAGCAGTGTTTTCATGCACAAAGAGCCAACGAATGAGACGTTGCAGGCTCAACTGCAAGGCTTTATTACGAAGGACTTACCGGTGGACTCGCCGCGGTATGTCACGTTTCAAAATGCCCTTCAGCAAGCGGAGCGCATTACGTATCCGGATATTTTTAGCGAGAATTCGTTTGAGGATTTTAAGCAAAAACTCCGCGATACCGAGGTGCAGTTGAATGCTATTGCAACAAAAGGGCAATTATTTAATCTCTGCGATCAGTGTCTTGTGAGTTTGCTTTCACCATTGCCGGAGGTTGTCGTGGATGGGGAACAAACACTCATTACCCGCGCCAATCTTTCTAAAGTAGGGGATGCGTTGACGTGGAAGGACATGGACATTGATACCAAACATCAATATTTGGCTCAGCATTATTTAGGTAGTGATTTAAGTTTGGATCCTTTTGTGGGTCGCGCGCCAAATGGCTATGAGCTGGCCTATTTTAATGGCGAGGGCACAAGTGATCGGTACGAATTTACCCTCAATGCCAACCAGCCGGAGGAAGATGATGCGGTGTACCAGCGCGGAGTGGAGTTGCAAGAGACGCCGGAGCCGGAAATTTTGCCGCAGGATGATCCCAAAAATCCTTTTGACACGCCGCCGCCAAGCGCCGCGGGGCAGGCCGGTTATGATCTTTTTAGCTGGAATCCGCCGCCGATTTCACCCTGGTGGGAGCGCATGAAAGAGTGGGTGGCAGATTTAAAAGAGACTACACAGCAGTTTACTTTTGGCAAATCAGAAAAAGAATTTTATGACAAACTTGATGCCGAAAATAAGGCTCAGGTGGATGCGGTAAAAAAAGAAAGTTCAGATGCGCAGGGCGTCTATACCAGCGGAGGAGACTTGCCTCCAAGCCGTCTGGCCAAAGTGGAGCTGGAGGCTGATTCACAAGTCGTTTCTGCCGGTAAGCGCGTGGATGTACGGGTGATGTTGAAGGATAAAGATGGGAAGCCTGTGGATGATGAGTTTGTGAAGGTAATGTTGAGCATAGAAGGTGAGGCGCGGTGGCCAGGGGATGAGGGAACAGGGATGAGTGGGAAGGACAATAAAACTTCCGAAATTACCATGTTTTCCGGCACGCAAGAGGTTTCTGTTTTGGCGCCGGATGTTACTGCCAATTTTAAACTCACGGCGCAGGTGGCGGATTCGGATATTACAACAACACTGGATTTTTCGGCTTTGGCTGGAGCAAAACTAGCTTTGCAATCCGAGACGGTAGGTGTGGTTGCTGACGGGAAAAATACCATTGCGATTGATGTTTTTGCTTGGGACGCCAACAATGACGTGATCTCGGAGGCGGATGGAAAGGTTCGTCTGGCGTTTTCGGATGCCAGCATGGGACGGCTGGCGAGCAACGAAATTGAGCTCAAAGACGGCCGCGGTCAGGCGCAATTTATTGCCGGGAAGAGAAAAGGAAAGGTCTCTCTCAATGCGGTTTCAGGAAATTTTGACCCCGGACAGTTGGAACTTTCACTTTTACCTGGTGCGCCAGCGAGCATTGCTCTCGCGGCGGATGCCCAGACCTTGGCGGCCGTGCCCGACTCGCAAGTCATTATTCAAGCCAGTATTTTTGATGCCAACGGCAACATGGTAGATACCAATTCTGCCGTGCAGATTGACTTCCGCATCAGCGAAAAAACGAGCCGGTTTGGAAATCTTTCCAGCGCCAGTGAGACGGTCACGAATGGTGTGGCGTTTACCGGGCTTTCTCCGCGCGACCAGACGGGAGCCGTGAATATTATTGCCGAGTCTCCGGGGCTCACTCCCGGCGCCATCACCATCAAATCGGTGAAGCAGTATGGTGCGCGAGAAGTTGCCGACATACAGGCGAATGCGCTTGCCGTAGCGTTGCTTGGAATTCCCGCGGGAAATGTTACCGAGTCTGGGTACCTTGGTGGACTCTTTACCATGCGCGGCAAAACGCAGACGGCTAACTCCCTTACGACGAGCCCCAAGCAGTATCAAAAACTTTTGGAGGTGACGGAGCGCGGTGGCGTGCGCATGCCAGACCAAGATCGCGTGAGTGTTCACTTTTTGCCGGCCAATTATTTTACGATGATATTAAAAGACACTCACCTGCAGACGGATTTAGCGCAGTTGAGTCTGGTGCCTATAAAAGACGGACAGTTTGAAGTGACGCAAGAATCGGATCCAGAAAAACTGGCAGATGGCATCTACTTAAGGAAAATTTCGGAGAGTGAGGTATATAGCGTGGACCTCAAAAAAGGTGCTTTGCGCGTGGCCAAGGATGATCGTGATGGCATGGAAGTGCAGACCAATGGCTTTGCGCGAATTTTTGATAACGAGTTTTCTGTTCAGCCAAAGTTTGATGCCCCTGGCGGTTTTCTCATTTTGAGTGTGATGGATGGAAGTACGCCGGTGGCGGAAGTTATTTTTGTTCAGCACTTTAATCAGGATGTCAGAATGGGAGGAGTGAATCCGGATGGGCCGGGTGTGTATGTCCAGCCTTTTGCCCTTCCTCCTCAGATTTCTCACTCGATGACGTTTACTGCGAGCTCTTCGGAGGCTCCGCGCGGCGTGGCGTTTTATGACAAGTCGGAGGTGGTGACGGGTTCGTCGGCACCGGGTTTTGCCTTCCAGTCCTTAGAAGATTCTGCCGACCGCTTTGGTGTGGGATTCACGCAAGATAATAAGTTTGCTTTGCTTTTTGCCAGCGGTGAAACTTTTGGTGAGGCTAATCGTCCTTATGCTTCCGACGCCGGAATTGTGTTGGGTGACCCAACCGTGCGAGTTGCCAATAATACGGCGACGGGTTTTTCACCGGATGTGGGTAAGATGATTTCTGCCGGTGTCACGGACGTGCGTGCGATTATTGGCTTAGACTACAACACCGACGGCTTTGAAGATATTTTAATAGCGGGTGAGGACGGCAAGGTGCGTTTGATCCAAAATAATGGTGGATACGATCATCTTAAGGACCAAGGAGTTATTTTGTATGCCAAAAATGGGATTCAAGATATTACCAAGGCCGATGTGAATAACGACGGCCAGATGGACTTGGTTTTGGCGGCTCAGGAGAGCTGCAAGAAAGGGGAGACGTGCATTGATATCTACGAAAATCAGGCGGGTGCTTTTGTGCGCAAAAATTTGCAGTTTGAACAATCCGAGAAGATTATTACGGTGCGTGCGCAAGATGTGAATCTGGATGAGTTTGATGACTTGGTTTTGGCGGACACGGCAGGAAATATCAAAATTATTTACAATCAAAATGGGACGTTTGATGTTCGTCCACAACTTGTGGGAAATATTGGACTGCAAGTGGATCCCGGAAAAAATCTTATTGGAAGTGTGCTGATTCGGTATGCCGGCATGGCAACAAGTAACCCAGGTGACCCGACGTCTGGGCAGAATTTTGCGAGACTTTCGTTGAAGGAAGCTAATCCCGAAGGTGATCGTGAACTTGATGATTTTTTTGGGCGATCAGCGACTGAGCGAGATCCGAGCGTAAACATTGTGGAACGTGAGTTTATTTATGCCGATGCCGATGAAGCCGCATTTAAAAATTCTACCAAGTTTGCGGAAGACTTAAACGGCGGCGTGGTGGAGACCGGCGATATCATTCGCTATACCATCACGCTTAAAAATGATTCCGGCGCCGTTAAAAATAATGTAATGGTGAGTGACTCGGTTTCGGAGCAGACGCAGTTGGACGCCAATTCTATAAAGTGTGAGGACTGCGGGGCGACGAGTGAGATGGCGGTGGGAACTTTGGACGGCGACCCGGTGCGTGCCTATCTTTTTGAAAATATTGATGTGCCGGCGCGAGGTCAGCGAAACATAACTTATGACACGACTTTTTTGGGATCGTCTACCAAGGCTGAAAAAATCATCATGCAGTTTTCGAGCAAGTTCACGGATGGTGATGGGTCGGTGCAGACCGCGTTGCGTGCGGATAATTATGTGGATATCTCTGTTACCAAGGAGGGGAATCCTACAGGGCGCGTGAGGTATTTCTTTAGCAAAGGCATAGCGCAGGGTGGTCGGCTTATTTGGGACAGCGCGCTTTCTACGCCGGGCGCGGCCGCGGATAGTGCGGCAGACACGTCTTCGGCCACCGGTGTGCCTCCGGTAAAAGATCAAGCCAGTGCCGCCGCGGCCGCGCAAACCACGTACGGAGATTACAAAAATAAAGACAGCGACGGCGACGGTCTGCCCGACAGTATTGACGATCTCAACGGCACGCTGGATGGTATTGCCGAGGGTACGCAGGCTCTTGTGAATAAGCTCACGTGTAACGCCGGATGCATAGCCCTGCCGCTCAACATGTCATTTTTGACACCCGGCCTCTTCCAGGTTTTGGGAATTCCCGTTGGCCCGGATATTGGTCTCCCTGCCTTTGGTTGGGGTTCGCCCGTCCCGCCGTTTGTCTCTGTTTTTGCCGGCGGCGCGCCATTTCTTACCACCACCGGCGGACGTTTTTACGTCTCGCCGACGCTGACGGGTGGTGTGGGTTTTGCGCTCTGCTTGGGTGCGTACGGTCTGCCAAAAAACTGTTTTTCTTTTGGACTCAATGTTCTGGATCTTATGCCCGGCAATATTTGTGACAAGTTAAGCGGAGTCACCGCGGGTGCCATGGCGGCCGCCAATGCCGGGATTAGTAAACTGAACGAGGGAATGACGGTAAGCATTGGCGGCGGAGGCACTACAGGAGCCAACTCGCGCCGCTCGGAGGGCAGCGGTTTTGCCAACTACTCTCTTGGCAGTTACGAGTCTCCCGTTGCCACGTCACGTAATATCCGCATTCCCGGTTTTCCTTCCGTCATCACCGAATGGGCCTGGCGGCAGTTAGAAGAAATTACCGATAAAGCCCTTTCTCTCCCCGATATTTACGTCATCTATCCCAGCTGGGACTCCATGAGCGGCGCCGTCATTCCTCAAGGGCACTTTTCGGATTTCCAGGCCGGCAACGCCATGAGCCAAGTGCTCTCCTACATCAACAGCATGCCGCTTATTGATATTGAGACGGAGGAAGTTCTCTTCAAAATCCCACTCATTACTCGCAAGGAAAAAGAAAAAGCCATTGCGGATTTTAATCAGTGGATCAAAGATGAAAGGCTCGAGTTGGATAAGTGGCAAAACGCGCTTGGCTGTTTAAGTAACAATTTTGCAAATCTTGAGCTGTGTCAGTTTGTCACGGCCGATATGAACCGGCTCATTGCTACGGTGGCCGCCAACATGAAGGCTCTGGATGACTGGATTCTCTTCCCCAAAAAAATCCTCCAGTTCCGCGCCATTGAGTCGTACTATCTCAGCCAAATTATTGATTATTTAGATACGATGATTGAGTTCACGGGTGGCTGGACCAAGCGCAATATTGCTCGTGTTAAAGAGTGGCGCCAAGCGGTTCGGAATTTTAAAAAAGCCATTGAGTCGTGGAAGCTTTTGGTGAAAATTATGACCGATTACAACGACTCTTGCGACAAGTGCAAAACAGAACGCTTCACGCTCATGGATCTGGTGCTCAAACTTTTTGTAGCGATTCCAACACCGCCGGTTATCCCAATTCCTAAACTGCCGGATATTGTTTTGGATGTTTCTAAGGTGCAGGCGGGTGTTAAAGTGCTCTGGCCGGATATTCAGTTTAAGCCCGAACCGCTCACGCTTCCGCGCTTGCCGCACATTGGTCTTGGCGTGAATCTCACCATTCCGCAGTTCAAACTTTTGGCGCCAGAAATTCCGGTAATTCCTCCTCCGCCAGATCTGCCGCGTTTGCCAGCCTTGCCGCCGCTCAACCTTCCAAGGTTGCCGGATCTTCCTCCTCCGCCTACCTTGCCCGGTTTTCCACCTCAGCTGGAAGCACTTTTGAAGCTTCTCAAAAAAATTCTCAAAATTATCTGTCTCATTCGGCTTGGGTTTGTTCCTACGGATGAGCTTCTGCTCAAAACGCGTATTGAAGAAATCACGGCTCGTGGACTCTCGCCCATTTTGCCGGTGGACATGCTCTTTACCATTCAGTCGCCGACCATTTCGGTAAAATATGTGGATCAAATTGTGGTCACCGCGTTTACCAACTTGGGTTTGAATTTGGATTACGTCCAAAAACAGGTGGAGGATTTTGCGCGGACGGTCAATAACTTCTCGACCGGTTTTGCTGGCGGCATCAACAAGTTTACGCAGTCACTTCAAAAACAGACGGAACTCATTACCAATCCAACGATTAATATTGGAGTCCCTGGTGTGAACGGCGGTCAGATAAATTATCGCGAAGATGTAACCAAAGAACTGTCACAACTTTTCCATAAGGATGCAGGGTTGGTGGTGGACGATGGCATTAAGTTGCGCGACGCCATGTTAGGAATCAACCAAATCCAAAAACAGCAGACGGATCTGCTGAGCAACTTGCCTCAGCAAATAAAACTGGAGGCTTCCACGGTGCCATATGTCATGGTGAGCTCGTCGAACCACCTCCTTCGACAGGCTCAGGATGACATTCATGATCCATTTATTTCGTCTCTCGTGGGTGATCTTCAATCCTACCGCAACAAGCTGAAGGCACGCGTGGATGATCCTCAAAAATTTGATGATTTGACGGATCTCGTCGCGAATGTACGCAGTCCATTGCCATCGTTTAAATCGCTAAAATATGTTGCATCCACGAATGATCGCTTAGAAAGCGGCAAGCCCAGCGAGCCTATAAAAGTTGGCCCATTAGATTTTGAAGGTATGGATTTTGTAAGTGATGATTCGCCGCAGCAAAAATCTCAACTCCCTCGTTTGCTGGCTCAAGCAGATCCTGGAGCTCGACCACCGCCAGATGCCACAGGGCCGGTAGTCCAAAATCTTGGCATCTATCTTATTGATGAAAACGGTAAAGGGAAGCGGCTCATTAATTACACCTTGGAAGCCGATCAAGCCGCGCAGTTGGCGGATATTGATTTGGATAATGATGGTGACAGCGAGAAGATTTATTCGTACGGAAAAAATGTTTACGCCAAGCGCAATGAAACGCGTAAACAGCAAGATCCGGCGCCTACATTCCGCGCCGTGGACTTGGAATACTGGACGGTTTTTGAACTCTTGCCTAAGGGGACCAGCCCCAGCTTCCCTAAGGCGCTCACTCAAACCGCGCGTGAAACAAGTTTTGGTTTTGACGCTTCGGAAATGCAAGGCGCCGTCGGCTATGAGATCGTTGCCAAGCACTCGCCATTCTTTTTTGAAAATCCGCAAAATCACGAGACGCTCCGCGCACATATGCTCACCGAATTTTTGGATCCGCCAGCCGTGGTTCCTGCTGGAGCTCCTCCGCTTAAACCTCTCTACGCTGAGCTTAAGACGGTAGCTGGTGAAGCGCTCTTCAGCGGTTCAAAGCGTGAATATATCGGTCCTCGTTCTGGCAAAATCCATCTCAACTCTGGCGATCTTTTGCATCCATTGGAGTATGTTCGCATCGTTTGGAATGTTGGTACACCCGCGGAACAAGAGCTAGAACTTTCTAAGGATGTTCTTTTGCCGGTTCCGGATTCTTTTGCCAGCGGACTGGATATCGAAATGGATGAAGGTGCCTTAGAAATCATTAAGAGTGAGCCAAGCACCCAGCCGGTACAGGCGGGCATGGCGCTTTTGTTTGGAGATAAAATTGCGGTGAGGACGGGCTCTGTGACGGTTCATTATGCTCGCGGTGGCGATACCGTCATCCGTTCTCACGAGCAGTACTCTCTCAACAAAACGGACCAGTTAGATAAGCCGTCTTTGAGTTTGGATCTGCCGGAAGGTTCCTATTTTGCCCAGGCTTTTGCTTTTGACGCTACCGGAAATCGCTCCACGGGTTCAGAGCGCTTTTTGCTAGCGCCGCAGGTATGTGGCGATGATACTTTGCCGGTGGCGAATGCTGGCAGTTCTACTTTTGAAGTGGCCGTTGGAAAGATGCTCACAATAGATGCGTCGCGTTCATTTGATGCCAGCGGCAAGGTGGTTTCGTACTGGCTTGATGAAGATACTTCCGTTGATTCTGACGGTGACGGTGCGGCCAATAACGACCGCGACCGTGGCGGAGACACCGCAACCTTTACGGTTGGTCCTTATAATGAAGTCGGCCAAAAGAAGATGCGACTAACGGTTTTAGACGAAGCTCTTAACGAGGGCATTCAAGATATTACAGTGAATGTCATTACGCCGCGCTTGGTGCTGGATCCGCATGGCCAAGAAGGAGCCGTCATCACCGGTTTTGTTGATCCTGCAGAGGAAAATGTGCCGATTACTCTTGCGCGTTTGCGTCCAGGGCCAAACGGCAATGGCTGGGAAGTTTTAAAAACGCCTTCGGCAGATGAAAACGGCCAGTATCGGACCGATTCCGGCGGTAAGTACCGTGTTTCTGATTTGGATTTGAGGGATAGGCTCGTGGTTCGCGATAGCACCGGAAAAATTATTGCCGAGGTGCATGTTAAAACCGGTCGTATTACGCCGCTGGATGATCGTTACGAAACGAGAGTAATTCCTTCCAATGCAGATCCTTCTGGCATAGTGCTTCCACTTCGCCTTGGCCTGTTTTTGAAGACCGATTCCAGCTTTGGGAATCCGCTTACCTATGTGTACTTTGTGCCGGACGTGAATACGGATACAACTATTGATTCTTTGGAAACAAAGTATGATTCCAACTCAGCGCAAAATCTTGCGGGGGTGCATATTAAACCGCTTGCGGCCTCGCTCCAAGAACTTATCAACTGGCGCATTTTGCCTGGGAATGATGAGCAGGCTCCGGGTGCCACCGTGGCAGAAAAAGATCAAAAACGCGTGGTGACGGTAGATGTGAATGGCAATATTATTTTACAAGACGCCGCTATTACACTTCGGCTTCAGCAAGCCGCCAACCCTGACGATCCGGTGGTATTTGAAGTCGTCTATGAAGACGCTTCCATCGCCGAAATTTTCATTGCCACCAACTTAGGCAAAACGGAGCGTGTTCAGATCATGGAAACGCCAAAGGCAACGGTGCGTCCAAAACCTGTGCCTCGGCCGCGTTCTACGAATCCTTTTACCGACGTTCCTGCCGGTTCACCATTTGCGTCTACGATTGAAGGACTTTATAAGCGCGGCATTGTGGCTGGCTACCCCAGCAATGTGGCGGGCGAGCTTTTATACAAGCCTCAAAATCGCATTAATCGCGCGGAGTTTGCGCAAATAACATTGAAGATGCTTTGTATCGTTCCGCGGGAAGAAGCTAAAAAATTGCCGTCGCCGTTTTATGATGTGCTCGACCCCAAGGTCTGGTTTTATCCTGTTTTGAAGGAGGGAAATATTCGCGGATTTATTCGAGGTTATTTGGGCGAGAAAAAAGTAGATGCCGCAACGGGTACGGAGCGCGCTCCATTTAAACCATCCAATTTGATTACCCGAGCTGAAGCCGCAACGGTGGTGCTGGCCGCGCTCCAAGAAGAAGATATTATTGATCTCAGCAAGGTCGATTTTAAGCCAGTGGAAGGTGGGCAGTGGTACGACCCTTATATAAAGGCGGCGCAGGATCTCACTCCTTATTTAAAAAACCCTGAGGATGGTGAGCGGGCATTTTTGATTACGGCGCTGGAAGCCGCACGACCAAACGAGCAGATTACTCGTGAAGATTTTGCGATTATGGCTCAGCGTGTTTTGCTGATTGCTGACTGCTATCACTTGGGTTCGGAGCAAGGTGCAGGAGACGCGGGAAGCGGATCCGGCACAACCACAACGCCACCTCCACCTCCGCCAGCGGAAGAACCTCTGACGCCGGTCGTTCCCGTTAAAAATGAAGAAGGCATCTATGTTCTGCGACCTCTTTGTGGCGCCGTCTGCCCGTGTCGCGCTACCATAGGTAAGGGTGCCGATATTCAGCCCGGCGATATTATTTTTACCGCCATCACGGGGCCCGGCGGTTTACCCATTTATACCAAGTCCAATGAAGAAACTTACTAATTCATTTTTGATTTTTGCGACGATTGGCCTCCTTTTGTTCGAGGTCCATTTGCTGACGCGCGCGCAGGAAGGCGCGGCGCCGGAGGTGGCACCAATAGCGGATAGCGGGACAACTCCCGAAAATTTTGCACTCGATGCAACTTCAAAGTGCGTCCTGGCGATGCAGAATTTTATGGCCAAAAAGCAGGTGGAGTTTGGGGAGTTTATGAATGTGCATTTCCGCTCTAGCAACCCTACCAGTGATCTCATCCCGGGTGCAGTGGAGAGGTTCCGCCAGTATCGTGAAGAAGTTCGTCAGCAGATGGAAGATTATCTTCCTCAAATGAAAGCCGATGCAACCGCAGCGCTTTTGGAGAGGCCCAAGTGCCAGGAAGCCGTGGACCAAGAGTTCATGCTCATGAAGTCGTTACTGCGCGATCATATTCTTGCGAATGCCTATGCCAAAAAATCTACCCGCTTGCTGGATAAGTATAAGCAAATCAACGACAAATTGGGGAAACTGAATTTTACCATCGCGCAAATGTACGGCTATTTTGCGGCGCTTTCGGACAAGTTGCCGTGCTATGCCACCAAGTGTAATAAGAGCTAATCTATGAAGAAAAATTTTAAAAAAGAGGGAAGGGAAGGCAAGATTTTGTTGAGGAATTTTATGATCTTCTTTTTGGCTGTCGTCATTGTGGCTTCCACGCAAATTTTGCGAAGGTCCTCTGCGGCGGATGAGGCATTAAAGCCGCAAGTGAATCATTATCTTGAGTTTTTGAATTCTGGTAAGGATTTTTCAACGGAGTGTGATGCTTCACGAAGTGCGGATACCGATAAAAAAGATACTCGTGATCCGGTGGATAAGGTTATTGGCAAATATCATGAGGTTATGAACTGTGTTTTTAATCGTCGCACTAAAATTTTGGTGGGTAAACTTTTGAATGACGATAAGCCGCTAACAAAAGAACAGCTGGATGTCATTTTAAAACAGCTCTCTCCGCCACCCATCAAGTTTGATGCTAACAAGGCGCCGATTGGGCGAGAAAAATGCCAAGGCGTGGGAGAAGAGCCGGCGCTTTCTCCTTATTGTATAGCCCAAATTGGCACGGCTGAGTATTTTGATTTTCGCGAGGCGATGAATAAGGCGCGCCGTCAGCAAAAAGATCAGGCGGGTACAAAATTTGAGACGCTTTCGGGAAAAAAAGTAGGGGATCCGGGTGCAGGAGAAGTTCCGGCGTTTGAACAGAGAAATATTTTTGGAGCCATTGGCGATGTCCTCCAGGGAGAAAAGGCGATTCAGGGATATGGAGAAACAATAAATCGTATTGATCGTGAGGTGGATATTGCACGGCAGACGTTGGACCAGGCGCTGGCTACGTACAACGAGCTCGCACTTTCGCTTCCCATGCATCAAAAATATAAGCAGATGATGAGTTTGCTGGAAGATTACCGCGATAAAGTGGCGGATATTCGACACGCTGTTGACCTTTATCCCATCACGTTTTTGGACGTAACCACCACCGCTTGTAAATGAAAACTTTTCTGAAACATATTGGGAAGTTTGGCGCAGTGCTCATGCTGAGTGCGCTTACCGCTTTGTCGGTGAATGCGGCCACAGATGCCAATCAAAAAATTGGTATGGATGTTATTGGCACGGCTGGAACGGGTGCCACGTATGATCTTGCACCCAGTAAGATATTTTCTTTTGATTCTGATTTCGGGCAAGACATTTATGAGACGATTTATGAGCGCGTAAAACACGAAGGGTCAGATGTGGCCATTACCAAAACTCTTGGGAAGCGCAAACTTTCTAAAGCGGAACTCTTTTTGTTAATTCCGGGTTCCAATATTGGGAATCTTTTAACCCAGCCGGACCCTAAGGCAAAAACGTCGCCGCAAGATGTGGAAAAAAGACGCCAGGAAGTTTTGCGCGACTTAGTAGAGGAAAAAGAGCTGGCGGATATTGAGGCATTGGCCAAAATGGAAGTGGAGCCGACGGAACTTTTTTCCAATGGGGATGAGGGTGATTCGGGTTTTGATTTGATTGCGGATTTGGATTTGATTGAGACGATTTTGTTTGGGAAACAAGAGACGGTTTTGGGAAATAATGGTGCGGGCGCGCCGGCCGGCAGTAACCGGATCGGTGGTGCAGGTGGCGGTAATTCCGCAAACTCTGGGCAAAACCCCGCAACTTCTGCTCCAAATCCGTCGGCCGGCGCGGCTGGTAATAGAAACGTGGACTCGGGCGCGGGCGGCCAAGGCGGTGCGTCCACCGCCGCAGATGACGCCCAGTCTGCCATTCTCTGCCCCCTTGACGATGCTTTTAATAACGCCGCCTTGCCCGCCCGCGCCAACTCCAACAACAACGCGGAGGAGGCTAACGACAACGATTCGGGTTCCGGCGCGGCCTCCGGTGGCTCCTCGGGCACTGGGTCTAACGCGGGCGCGGCTTCCGACGCCAACGAAACTGGCGTCAGCACTCCACAAAATCCCGTCACCCCCGAACCTTCCGCCGACTGGTCGCGCCCGCGCGCCTGTGCTGGTGTCTTCTGTCTTAAAATTGATGCCATCTACAAAAAAGAGAGTTCCTACTTGGCCAACGAAAACTGCATCGCCTGCCACTTTGAAAAAATTAATGACAACTTTAAAAAAACGCTGGATCACAACCTCGTTCCATCAAAAGCCACGGGCAACTTGCTGGAACTTCCCAAGTGCAAGAGCTCACTTTTTGCCTTCAAACTCAACTTTCTTTTCATTCCACAGCCCATTCTCACGCCTCCCAATGACGACATCATCACCAAAGGTGACTTCATCAAAAACGCTATTAAGTTTTATGAAAAATACTACAACAATCCTGGTCGTTGCGACGACGCCGTCGGTGGTTCCTGCAAACCCGACCCCAACCCCACCACCCAAGCTGCCAAAAATCTTTTAGACGGAGCCACTTCTACGAGCGATCAAACCCAATTCCTCATCCAAATTCGCCGCCAGGCCGAGGGCAAGAAACAAGAAGCCGCACAGCTTCTCAACCAAACTCGTTTGGAAACAGAAGCCAAAAGTCAGTCTGGCCAGTACCAAGTTATTTTGCAGGAAATCGAAACGATGAACGGCTACTTTGAGGCTTTCGCCAAACTCTATCGCAACATTTCTGATCCTGCCAACCTCGACAATCCTTGCGAATCACTTCTCAACAAACCTCAATGTTCCTAATTCTGGGGGCACCTGCGGTTCCCCCACGAGCTCGGTCCCGATGTACGTCGGGACACTCGCCCCCCTCCCTATCACTTGCAGCATTCGCTCGGGAACCCACGAGACCCAAGCTCATGCTGTGTAAACTTATCTCTATGCGCTCTCTCCGTCCCATCATTATCGTCTTCATACTGCTCTTCTTATTCGGCTTTGCTCCGCCTGCCGCCGGTCAAGGCGACCAGCCCACGCTAAGGCCGGAAGATCTGCAATTTTTTGGCTCCGAGCCGGCTGCTAACGAAAGCGATGAAGGTCGCACGCTTTTAGCCTGTATCACTGGGCTGCGCCGCTTTCTTTCTCCGCCCAATGGTGATTTTTTTGAAGATTTTTATGACTATATTCGCGATTTTTCTCTCTTGCCTTTGCATTATGCCGATGTCGCCAATGTTGAAAACCAAACCAACCGCGCCCGTTACGCCGTCATTGCCGCCTACCTCCGCTGTGATCTCAACCGTCTTAAAGCCGCCACGGATGCTTATTTTAGATTAGAAGCCGAGCTTTATTTCTTGCGCCATTTTGTGGACACCAATAGTGGTATCGTGCGTCAGCGTCTCGTGGAAAATCGCGAAGCCTTCCAAAAGCAGATGATGGATCGAATTATTCCGGCTCACTCCGCAGAGGATGAAGAAAAAGACCGCGCTCTTTTTGGAGCCTACTTTGATCAGTTTGCCGCGCAGTACCAAGCTCGTGGAGAAAGTTATGACAAGGCAGAGGGGGATCCTATTTTTGATGAACTCGGCGCAAAATTTGATAAACTTGTTGACACCATCGCCACTTTTCAGGATCTCGGGAAGGAAGTCGGTGAATTTGGAAAAGATGTCGGGAGTGCCGTCGCCGAAGGTGCCGGTGCCGTCTATAACGGCGTCGCCGCTTTCCAAAATCCCGGCTCTGTTTTTAAAGATCTCGGCATGAACTTGCTCAACCGCCTTCAAATCTGTCCGGATCCTTCGGCTCCTGCTGACTGTCAAAACCTGTATGGCGTAGGCAAGAGTGCGGTGGATGCTTTTTTCAACGCCACTTCTAACATCAAAAAGTTTTACGAAAAAAAGACGTTTGAAGAAGTCCAAATTGCCGTCTCACAGCAAGACCTCAAACGCACAGAGGACTTCACCAAAGCCGAGATGTTGGCGCGTTACGAACTCCTGTACGGACAGGTTAACGGCGACGGCATCACTACGGTAGTTAGCCGCCTGGATTACTTGCTCACGACTCTCGGCTCAGACGGCGAATTCGGTAGCCTCAAACCCCTCACCTCTGTGGCAGAGTGCGCTGATAAGGTAAAAGGAAACGTCTGTAAGTAAATGGTTTTACTATCCAGGAAGAAAAACGACTTCAAAAGTCTCTTCTATCTTTTGATATAGGAACGCACGATGATATTTACTGAGCCCCCTAGTTAATCAAGTTCACATTGTTCCTTGCGCGCTCTAAAATGCGCGACGCGCGGATGCTTGAGTGCTTCTCCTAAGTTAAAAGTTCCATCACCTACTTTTTCAAATAATCTTGCTAAGGCGTCACGAGATCCCACATCAATTCCGTGGTCTGATTGAAAAACAGTACTACCATCGCCTGATCTATGAATTTGGCTTAAATGGCCTAGGTCTGCGTTGTCAACATGGAGGTCTGGGAATTTTTTCTTCGCTTCTTCGTAACCTTCTCTCACCCAACTGTCGATATGTTCAAACGGCATAAAATTTTTTAGAAGATTTTATTCTACGTATTTCTATGTTCTTTGTCAACCATGTCGTTTCTTCGAGTAATAGTGATAAATAACCTCTTTCACAAACGGAATAAACG
>JBBTWV010000062.1:0-5888 GCA_038062615.1 Patescibacteria group bacterium
AGGTTATGTGGTTATAACCACTGTACCTTCCCCACCTTTAAGAGACTAATCGCCCGAGGCCCTAAACACTAGCTTGCCGTGAATATTATTTGTGATTTCGATATATTCATCGTCAAATGTTGTTGGCAAATTTTCCGTACTAGTACGGGGATTTTTATGCAAAATGACTTATTAAAGCCATTTATAGAGCTAAAAAGTGTGCGCACGCGCACGCACACGCAATCAAAATAAATTTGCATGATTGTCCACTATGCCGTAAAAATCTGTGCCCGGGCCAGTGTTGATCTTGCCGCCGTCTCCAGTCCAAGGTGATGCCACCTGTAAAAATTATATGTGAACAGACCCTAGTTTGTCATGATACTAAAACTATAGGACTGTGCGGTTTTTAAGCTTGTTTTTAGAGATTCCACTTCGCTCTTATAATCGGTTGCCGAATAAGGTTTGTTCAAAATATAAAACTTTTTGCCCTTGAGGTACACGCAACCAAAACAATCCGAACAATCGTAGCACTGGTTGCAAAACTCACAGTTTACGCATGTGGTGCATCCCACGCAAAAATTGCAGTTGTAGGAATTTTTAGTAACTCCGTAACACTCATAGTTGAGTTCGCCGGTGGTGAGGAAAGTGTCACAGCAATCTTTACCAAATCCACCTTCCTGGCTATAGAGGAAATCTTCAGCATTCACCAGGTCAAAGCCCATGAAGACATTTTTTGAGAATGAAATACCATTGCCGATGCAGTTTTCGCTTTGAATCATGTTCACATTGATGCGCGGCATTTTTTTGCACAGATCCAGCCATTCATTGTAGAGTTGTTGAGCGGATCTTTCTTTTTTATATGCTCGAACGAGTTGTTCGTACTCATCTTTTTGATATTTTTTATTTTTGAATACGTAAGAAGCATGCTGAAAATTGCCTGAAAGAAAACAGTGCGAACAATTCCGGAGAGCAATGCCGTATTCACTGTCTTGAACCGATGCGCATTTCAATAAATAATTTGAGTTGTAACATTCTATACATTCGATGCATTCGTAACAGAGCGATGATTGTTCAATTTTGAGACAGTCGGTGCAATCTTGAGATTTTACAAGGAATTCACCGTAATAGCAGTCTTGAAGCCATCCGCCATAGAAAAGGTAATACGCATTTTTTGAATAGGCGATGCCTTCTGTGTAGAGACTATTTTCATTATCCCTGCTTGTTGAAAAAAGATGCGGCGAATGAGTTCGCAACTCTTTGAAGGTTTTTATAAAATATTCAAATTGCATAAAATTGCAGGTTGAGTATATCAAACGCGGAATATAGATTCCGCGCGGCAGGCAGGCAGTCGGGTCGGCCCGCCGCGCATTCCCGATACTCGTCCCTACGGCACAAAGAGTTGGCCCTGGGCCTTGGCCGTGAGGGAACGAACGATGATCTGCTCCGGCTCACTCGTGTGCGGCGTGATGCACCAGGTGAAGAAGTTGCTCCGGCGCGTCACCACACCACGTTCGTGCGAGATCGTGATGTAGCCCTGGCGGCGCTCGATGCCGATGCAGTAGGGAAGGTGGATCCGTCCGTGGAGGAAGATGTTCTGCGGCCAGTCCTCCTGGAGCGAGAACGTGAATCCCTCCATGGTCTCGTCGCACTCCTCGTCTTCGTGCACCGGGTACAGCGCGATCTCGCTTCCCAGGAGCGCTTCTTCGTCCACGCACAGCCGTCCCGGCTCGGTGGGCTCATCGTGCAGCTCCTGCGGCGGCGGGAGATTCGACGGGTTTCCATCCGCCTCGCCACCGTCGGCTTCTTCGCTGCGCCATGCAGTCGGATTCTCACCGCATGCTCCCATCAGCATGGCCGCGAGCGCCAGCTTCGTTCCCATCTTGCTGTTCATGATCGCACCTCCGTGTTTCCGTGCCCTTAGGCATAAGAACGTCATCGTGTTGCAGGATGATGAAACCCTACGCCCGCCGTATGAAATTTCTTTAAACTTTTTGTGAATTAATCATGAAAAAAATCTTAAAAATTCATGAACACGCCGAGCCGTCGAGGCGAGGCTAAGCAAATAATGCCACAGCAGCATGCTGGGGCAACCTTGTTCCAGTTCCGAAATTCGCGTGCGCATCCTTGCCAAATCTGTCAAATGTTTCCTTTTGCGTCAAAAATAAGGACTGATATACTTCACCTAATGTTTCTTATTTTTTAACCCAGACATTATGCACGGCATGTCAGGTGGTTGTAAGGGCAAAGGCATTGTGATGCTTGTCCTCGGTGTTCTCTTTTTACTCGGTACCCTCGGAGTTTGGCCAGCATTTACGTTCGGTGCGTATTGGCCTCTTTTCCTCGTCGTTTGGGGTTTGCATGACACTTTCTGCAAGTGCGGAGGCAGCATGTGCTGCAGTACGAACGGAAAATAATCCAAATCGAATGAAAGAAAAAGAGCCGCTCCCCTAAAGAGGACGGCTCTTTTTTATGCCAAATCATTTTCCATTATAAGTACCCGTTAAATCTCCTTCCATTTCAGCTACTCGTCTTGCGCGTTCAGCTATAACTTCTGCATTATTATCAACATAGATGCTATGGAAGAGTTCCCCTGCTTTTTTGCCGTGGCTTGTATCAATAAGATAAGAAATTCTGACTTGTTGCTCGCTGTGGGAAACTCCATGAACAGGTATTCCAAAAGCTTCTAGGGTCGTTAAAAGAGAACCTCGGATTCCAGGATGATTTTTAATCTCACTGCCAATTACAGAAACGCTGGCAAGCCCTTTATGCCATTGAATATCTTCCATAGTAAAACGTTCTTCGTCTACTTCGATAATTTTTAACTTCTCTATAATTTTTCTGATATTTGTTCGAATCCGTTCCTGATCCGCTTTATCACGCGGTAAGGGAACGCTAAAGGTTATACTGGTTCCCTCGGTGCAAATTTGATCAATACTTACATCGTGCTCGGCAAACGTGCGCATAATAGAAGCACCAAAACCATTGCGATCGGCCATGAGTGGTAACGTAACCGTTATGGCATCCACGCGAGGATGGTTCACGATAGTTTTGAATACATGCGCAGTATCTACCGAGCCAGTTACGATGTCGGTTCCATACTCAGGATCAAGTCTCTTAATATTACGAATTTTTAGAGTGCGCCGATTTCTTGCGGCTTGCGAAAGTGCATTAATATGAATAATCCCGCTCCCGGCAGATGCATTTTCTTGTGCTTCAACATTGGAGATGTCTCGGTGAAGTACCGGAGTATTTTGACTCGAATCTAAATCTTTTGGATTTCCCGTGTAAACGCCATCTACATCTTTCCAGTAACGGGTATCTTGTACAGGCACGCCTATCTCCTCATAGGCATCGGTAACATCAACTGCCATAATATCGCTATATCCTCGGCTTTGATGGACCACTAATCCTTTTGGCGTTCCTTTCATGTGTCCACCCCAAATTTGAGTAACACCTCTTCGTGTCTCATCAATGTTTCTGAGGATGCTCGTTATGCCTTTTTTCTTTGATTCCGCCAGAACAATATCGGTTACTGGTCCTTGCCGGAGAGTTTCTTGATCGGCTATCACATTCTCAATAAGTTGAGACTCCTTGCCAACTTGCTCAAGATATATATGTAAAAAAGCTGCAGCCATTTCCTCTCCAAAGCCAATAACTTGGTCTCGAATTTGAAAAGATCCAGCCACCGCCATAAGAATGTTTGATGTTTTTTTGTGCGTGATGAGTGATCTTTTCAAAATATCAAATCCAGCATCATATGTAGCTTGTGCCTTATCTAAATGAGGCCTGAATTTTTTGATTACGACTTCATGTTTTTCTCTTACTTGAGTAAAAGCGGCATCAATATCCGCTTCTGAAAAATCTTTTCCATTGAGCTGATCCATGGCGGCGTAAAGTGCATTGGTGACATCTTCAAATGCTGAAACAACAAGCACGACATTTTCGTCCCGTTCCTTCAGTACGTCGAGCAAATTACTTACGACATCGAGCTGTACCATGTTAGCTCCGCCAATTTTATTTACGGTTGTAGTGGCCATGAAATAATAAGTTAGGATATTTGAAAAAACCTCTCCAGAGGAAAGGTTCAGGGTGACGGATTAGATTTCACTACTCACCAAACCTCTCCTTAAAAAAGGGCTTCTTGGCCTTCTTGGTCGTATTTTTGGAAAAGGTTGCGCCTTCTTGGCGCATTATTTGCTTAGCCTCGCTGTGGCTCGACCTGGAAGTGAGATTCATAGTGCGACTACTGTATCTTGCCAAAAATCAAAAGTCAATTCTCTATTTGATGAGATATGGCTTCAGACAAGCTGGAAACTCAATCGTGCCATCCTCTTTTTGATAATTTTCCATAATGGCGATAATCATTCGGCTCATGGCCGTGGCTGTGCCGTTAAGCGTATGCAAAATGTGATTTCCGTCCGCATCTTTATAACGAATATTGCATCTCCGCGCCTGAAAATCCGTGCAGTTAGAGCAGCTGGTGAGCTCTCTGAATTTTTTTTGCGATGGAATCCAAACTTCCAAATCGTATTTTTTGGCGGCCGGTGCGCCCAAGTCGCCGCCGCAAATATTTACCACTTGGTAATGGAGCCCAAGTTCCTGCATAATTTCTTCTTCCATGGTGCGAATAAGTTCGTGTTCTTCTTCCGATTTTTCTGGATGGCAAAAACTAAACATCTCCAGCTTATCAAACTGATGCACGCGCAAAATGCCCGCCGTGTCTTTTCCGTAACTTCCGGCTTCGCGCCTAAAGCACGTAGAGAAGCCAACAAATCGCTTTGGGAGCTGTTCCGCAGGAATAATTTTATCGGCATAAAGCATGCAAAGCGCCACTTCCGAAGTGCCTGTTAAGTACAAGTCATCATCTGCCGGATTCACATGGTAAATTTCATTGCGATCCGCGGGGAAAAATCCCGTTCCGTACATGGCGTGTTCTTTTACCAAGACTGGCGGCAGCACCGGCGTAAAACCGCGCTTTACCAACTTGTTGAGCACAAATTGCGTCAGCGCAAATTCCAACAAAACCGCCTCACCCTTGAGGTAATAAAAGCGGCTTCCACTCATGGCCGAGGCCGCCTCCATCTCAATCCAGTCCAAGGCTTTGCCAAGCGTCATGTGGTCCTTTGGCTCAAATGAAAACTTGGGTGGCTTGCCCACGGTTTTTACCACCACGTTTTCGGTATCGTTTTTGCCTTCAGGAACACTTTCCGCCGGAGGATTTGGCAGCACCACCAAAAGTGCAGCTAACTCTTCATCTAACTTTTTGAGCTTGGGTTCCAACTCGCCAAGCTGCTCTTTAATGTATCCCATTTCGTCGAGCACCTTTTCTTTTTCAGCCCCGCTGAGTTTGGGCATCTCCTTAGAAGCCTTATTGCGCTTTCCTTGGAACTCCTCAACTTGCTTTAGCAAATCGCGTTTTTCGCGGTCCAGCATTAAAATATTATCAATTTGCACCGGATCCACATGCTTTTTTTTGAGGGCTTTTTTAACTTTTTCAGCCTCGTCCCGCAATAATTTAAGATCAATCATAGTGGTTTCTTAACTCCCCTATGATAAATCAAAAGGTTGAAATAAGGTATTTGACTTATTATTATAAATATCGTATAATACATACAGTACATAACCAATATCCCTTAAACAAAACAAAATATGGCAGAGCGACAAAATCTTACAAAACGTGAAATTGTACTTTCGGTCATTGCCGGAGCGCTACTCTTGGTTTTAGCTTTGGTGGGCTACTCATCCAGTTTTAAAAATACCACCGCCAGCGTACTCATTGCGCAGGATGACTCGGGAAATCAGCAGCGAAATCTCAAGGACCAACTTAATAACGTCAAAAATCTTCGACGCGAAATTCAAGATATTGCCCGCGATACCAAAAAGCAGGCAGATACCGCAAACGCCGAAGC
>JBBTWV010000063.1:0-11891 GCA_038062615.1 Patescibacteria group bacterium
TTAAATGAAACGCGTTTTTCGGGATGATTCAAAAGCGACCCATCGGCGCCCGCGGCCTTCAGCGCTTCCGGCAGAATATGACCGGTAAACTGTCCATGCGTCACGGCATCAAAATGATGAGCCAACACCGGAATATTTACCTGCGAAGCCACCATCCAAATGTCTACTACTTGCGGACAAACCGCAAAATTAACGCCATATTCCTTTGCCACTTCCTCATGAATTTTAGCTAATTCTAAAGCTGCCAAGCCAGTTGCGCTCTCGTAGGTCTTGAAATTCGTGATCAGGATGGGAAAATTGAGGGTATCCATGTCTGGTTGACAAGTAAACTATAAAACATTATGGTAGCTTCCCTGTTATTCTACCAGGCCGAGCCGTATCGAGGCGAGGCGAGTTAAGGCGAGTGTCGCATGTGCCGCTAGGGCGGCATGCCGATTTATGCAAAGAGGCAAGCGCATGCGACCTAAGATAATAATGCGACCGAAGGGCGCAACACTCTATGAATGCCGTCAAATGCCAATTAGAACCCTGTGATCATCAAGAAAAATATGATGATGAACTTTTGAAGCGGAACGCGGAACAACTCTTGAAATGCAGCGTTATTGGAAAAGTTTATGTTCTTTGCGCAGTATTTAAACAGAAAATTGATGCGGTTCTTCGAGATTTTCAAGCGAGCAATCCTGAATATTTTCTGGATGTTGTGAATATGAATATTCATCATGAATATCATCAAAATGACCCTGAAAAAGCTTTAGGCATTGTGAGGGAATCATGGCGAATTGACGCTATGTTCTATGCCTTTGGAAAAGAAATTCTTGAGGATGAAGGTTTTGAATTTGATGATTTAGAAAATGTGCGAAGAAGGATAGAATTATGTCGCGCTTCCGAAGAAGCACACAACATTCGCGATCTCAAGTCGGGCTCAGTAACTCCAGCGAAAATCGTTCAAAATATGGCAGTATTTGTGTTTCTGAATGCCCTTTTGCGTGGCACGGTGGTGGTTGGTGACGAACAAAATCTGACACATATACGAGAAACATTTGAACTTCCAGATCCCACCCTAGAGGAAGTTTTGGCTGAAGCTAGCTAAAAAACGCCCACCCTTGAGCCTTGAGTTTTACGCTGTTTTCTGGTATAATCATAAGATTAAATAAACCTGTAAAAGCGCCTAAAAACAAATTCAAAAATGTTCAAAAAAATAAAACTCTTACCCTGCGGTTTTAAAAACAACTTTTCTGCAGAGAACAGGCATTTTGTTTATGCGCTTCACGAAGCCCCGGAAGCCATAACGGAGAAATCAAAAGTAAAATCGGAAATCAAAGACGCCAAAAGAGATAATGATCCCGAATTACACTGGCGTGAAAATGCTCGAATCCTGCTGGAGGAGAGCCTCGACGAGAAGTACCATGACAACCTCAACATCGTTTTGCGTGATGTTAATGAGTCCAGACTCACTGGAGAGAATGCAGAAAAAATAAAAACTTGGGAGGTGAAAGGAACCGTTTTGAGGGTGACTTTTTCGGATGGTCAGCCAGAATATTCTTCTGATCTCTATGCGAATCTTCTCGCGGCCAGAAAAGAGGTGTACCGGTACACGTGCCGATTGGAAGAAGAACGCGTCGCCAAAGTGAAAATCGCTCTTGTGGGGCGCAAGTCTTACGGCGATATGTTGGCAAGAATTATGGCATCGCATCGCCGGTCTGCAGAAGAAGCTGACGCGAGTGCCGCAAGAAGCGGCGCCGAGGCGGTAGTCGTTGAGAGCAAAACGCCGGAAGACCCTCGAGTAACCGCGGCCAACGCAGAAATGCAAAAGCTACTTGATTCTGAGCGAGCCAATCGTGAAAACATGCTCAGTGCCGCCAGTGACAACAAAGAAGAAGAAATTGATTATGGCGTGCCGGTTGCAAAATCACTCATGCAACAGGTTTGGTATCGCTTTGATGAAAACCCCGCAGCCATTGATACTCAGCCATTTTGGGATCGCTGGAAGTTTATGGATCACAGTTATGAAATTGATGAGCTTTTTAACACGAAGCCCAAAGCCGAAGCCGGATACCAGTTTAATCCGTTTTACCGAAGTGAAACCGATAAGTGGACATCCGAAAAATTACGACAAACGTTGAACGACTGCACGGATGGCAAGCTTCGTTTAAGCGACGTCACCAAAAAAATCTACAACGAACGATACGAAGAGTTTAAACAGCAGCTTTCCAAATCCGGTGTTCCGCAGGCGCTTATTGACTTGCTGGATGATGACTCTTTGCTCTCAAAACTTCCTGGCGTTGATAAATCAGATGACTTAGTTGCCACCTACAAAAAAATCAAAAAAATTGCGGATGACATAGCCGCCATTGAACACGCCAAAGATGTTCCTGATGAATATTTAGAAATTTATAAGCACCGCGAAAAACTTGGCGTGCTCGTGCAAATTTTAGGTGACTACGTGGCGTATTCCATCCAGTTAGTGAACTTGGTGGGCAAACTCAAGTACCGCAAACCAGCCGAAGCAGTAGGACGCGACCCTTTGATGTTAGAGTTCGCAAGAGACAGAGCCGGCAACATTCTCGACACCGAAGAAAACCGCGTAAAACGCGGACTCATGCAGGCTTTTCTGGAAGATGTGCAAGCACCTCGCGCTTATGACTCAGAAATTGATTATCGTTGGACGCAGTTTTCTAACTTTATCGGCAGAGATACCAGCAAATGGGGTCGCAAAATCACCTTCCAAGATATGCATGGCAACACCGCCACCATTGAGGGTGAGTGGTTTACCAACTACCAGATGCCAAAATCGGCGTATCAAATTGCTTATGATCACATTGGTGAAGTGAAAAAAAATGAAGACGGCGATTTAGTTTTGGATGGCAGCGGGAGACCCATTCACGAAGTGAGCGAAGTTAAAGCCACCGACCATTTGAACCTCCTCATGGAACTTGGCCTGCGCGGGTATGCCAATATTCCTGAAGCGAAATCCATAAAAAGCATTATTGATGGACTTGCCGCAGTTGGTGCGGAAGTGGAACCCGGTGTCCCGCTCAAATATGTCATGAACACGGAGGTTAATCTTATAAACCTCACTCATGCGCTTAAACTGAGCAGTCTTGCTGATTTAAATAAAGAGCCAAACGCAAAAAATAAACGGGTTCGCGAAACCTTTTTGATGTTCGTGAGAATCGGTTCGGTGCTGTGGGAGAAGAATAAAGATCAGCTCGCAAAACAGGAAAAAGAAAAAGTGAAAGAAAAGTCTATAGCGGTAGAACTAGACCCTGAAGACGTTGAAGTCATTATTGCTAAATTAGCGGAAATTCAAAAAGATAAAGCCAAGTTAGATAAGATGCGAAGTGCTCTCATTGGCGGCGCGATGGTAGTTTTACCGGATCACGGCGGAGGATTGAGTTTTAATATTCCGCTGGATAACGGCGTCACCATGAGCTTTGTTGGAATGTTCCCAGAATGGGAGACGTTCTCTCCAGGCGTAGCACTCGGCAAAAAATATAAACTCAATAACCAGTACAGCCTCTCGCTCCATGGCGGAGTGGGATACACCTTTGGCGAAGGCGGAGGATGGACGATTGGCACCGGTGGAGCCATTACACGCAAATTTAATAACGGCATCCAAGGACGCATTGAAGCCGGGGTGGGCAGAATTGGAGGCGTTGGCCTCACGGCTTTTGCTGGCGTGGGAGTTGACTGGTCAAGAACCCAAGAGCGATATGAAGAACAGTTGGATGCGGGAAAAACCAAGCTCCACATTCAGCAGATTGATAATGCCGGTGGTGATGCTTATACCGAAGTGAAGAGCAACCCCACCAAGTACCCTGAGTATAAGGACATGTTGCAGAGCATTCATGGTTTTGATGCGTTGGATGCGGCTTCAAAACAGGCCATGTTCAACTCCACGTATGCCGTTATGAAGGATGAGGTGCAAAAATTGGCCGTTGATAAATCAACACTGCCACCATTCACCCCAACCGGCGCTGGCCTTGGTGTCGCTGTGGCAGGTGGCGCACCAGCTCTCTATGCCTACCTCGAATTTGAACTCTGGAGCACCAATGTGGTTTTCCGCGTTGCTGGTTCCGAGCAAACCGCTCGTGAAGCAGTGGATCAGCAGGCCACCTCAAACATTCTTGCCTCTTATAATAAGCAGGCAAAAGTTGAGGAACAGACGTTACACACCAGTGGCGAACTTTTGTGGGATCCAAAAACGGAGCGATACCTTATGAAGAACGAGAAAAGCGCCGGATTTAAATTTAGTGAGTTGGACCGCTTCACCGAGTTCCGCGATATGTGCGCCAAAGAGGCACAGATTTTTATGATCCCGCAGCCTAACGGGCTTATTGAGCTTAAACCGATTGAAGCTCAAGGACGCATTGAAGTGTATGTTGATCCGAAACTTGGTGATGATGTTGTTGTAACACATGCTGGAGGTCAGCTCTTCCTTTCGGTGAAAAAAGGTGAAGAGATTCACATCAAGCGCACGGATCTTTCTTACCCCGGGCAAGAACACGGTGGCTTTGAAACCACTACCATTACTATAAGTAGAAATGGTGCAAAGTCGGCAGATTTGTTAAAAGCGCAGTCTGCCTGGTTTATGGAACAGCTGCCAGGTCTTGATTGGATCAAGCGTCCGCGCGAAGGTGGTCAGACACCAGCGGAGCGCGCAGCAAGAAAGCAAGAAAATATCAAAAATTTTGGAGAGTATATAACCTGGTTTGGGCCAGTAGGAGGCAGGACTGATCGCCTTACGTATGAAGATTTCACGGCGCGACAAACAGAATATGAAGAACTCATTGGAACCATCGAAGTTAGTACCGAGGGTGCTTTTGCGGATACTTTGGTAAGGCCGAAAGTTCAAGAAGCGATAACAAAACTCATTGCCCAAATTGATGCCAACGCCAATCCAAAAGAAGATCCTATTCTTCAAGAATATCGCGAATTGACGACCATCGGATATGATGCCGCAAAGGGAGATGGCACGATGATTCATGCGACTTGGTCAGAAAATTTCCCAGCACTTACAGTTCAAATAAGTAATTGGCTTGGAGAAACAAATTTGACTGCCGCCGAATTAGACAGCGCCTATTTGGCTCTTATGATTGCCAGTTTCCGCCATCTGAAACATGACGATCCTAAATTGGCCGACGAGCAGTATAAGGAAGGGCTTAAGTTCCACCGCCGTTTATTTACCTCCATTTTTGAGAGATATTATGGTGAAGATAAAGACAAAGCGGCAGATGCCGTGGATGTGGTGATGAAGCAGTTTGAAGACACCGACATTACTCAACCGGGAGCTCCGGTAAAAGCCGGTACGCTCTTTTCTACCCTGGTAGGTATGGGCGACTTCACCGGTCTTCGCCAAAATCTCCACTTCAGTGACACGGGAAAAGAATACGGTGTGATTGGTGAAAAAGAATTTAAACTAACTGCCGAAGGTACTGCTGGTGACGTGGCAAAGTTTTGGTTTGATACGCTTTCACATTATAAAATTGGAGTTGCCGCAAAGGATATTCCCAATCCGGCCGCCAGCGGGGAAGAATATACGGCTTATCAAAAAGAAATTCATGCGAATCTTTTCTCACCGATGGCTCTTAAACTCATGCCTCTTGTGAGTGTCATTCTTTCCGCCCAAGAGATGAAGCAGTTAAAAACTATTTATAAAAATCCTAGGACAGATATTTCTCCAACAAATATTACCGCTGTGCGAAAATTTTTGGACATGTGTGATAAGGTTCGCCAGGCCGAGCTGGACGGCAAAAAAGAAGTGGCTCTCCCAGCTCCATTTGGGCAGTTCAGCATCATTCTCACCACCAAAGTTTCCATGGGTATTTTTAAAGAATGTGGAAACCCAAGCGGACTGGTGCGCGAAGATTTTGCGCTTATGAATAAAGGCAAAAAACAGATTTACTTTGTCGGTGGTAGCGAAGGAATTATTGATGTTGCGCCGGAATACGCGCGTGTGGACTTCCGTATTATTCTCGGTTTTACGGTTCCAAAAGTGGAAAGCAAAGTGGTCCGCAAAAAGACGGAAGAACCACCACCGGAAGTTCCACCAGCGGAAATTATTCCGCCCCCATTTGTGGGACGCATTGTTCCTCGCACTCTCACGGCACAGCCAGCCCAACCTGCCCCAGCGGCTACCGGAGCAGCCGGTGGAGGCGCAACGAATGAAGGCGGTGCCGCTTTTGTACCAGCAGACGCTGACACCACGCCGGTAGACGGTGGAGGTGGCGGCGGTTAATCCTTATATAATTTATGAATAAAAAAAATTTCTTCTTCATGGTTATCGTCATACTTATTGCTGCAGCAGTCACTCTTTTCCTTGTGAATAGAACACCGGCTACGCAAAAACCGTATCTTCCTTCTACCTTCGTACCTGCAGAAGCCGTTACCGCTCCTGTAGAAGGCGGCTATACTGATTAAAAATATATGATCAAAATATTCAAAAAACAAAAAGTACTCCTCGCCCTTTTTGTGGCAATCCTGACGGCTACTTTGGTAGGTCCAACGCAAATGACCTCTGCCGCTATAGACACCATTTACGGTGAGAAGTGCCGGCTGCAGGTTTATCCTTATAATCCAACGGCTACTTCGGATACTTTTGGTAAAGCCGGAGACCAGCACATCAACATTTTAGATCAAATTACCTGTAACCAACACGTTCAGTATCCTCGGGCAGTTACGGATAACAATGCGTATTATCAGCCCGACCCCCTCCCCCAGGACAACCCTGTCTTCTCTGGCTCAGAGCTGATTCGTGTTCCGGGTGCCATTCATGAACATGCGTATATCAATGAGAGTGATAGTGCCAATCCCACGAACGGCGCCGATCGGTACTATTACAAATCTTACATTGATCGTTATGAAATTACGATTAAACCCGATGCCTACACCAATACGTATATTGAAAATATTACGTGTAATTTTTGGGAAGATAATGAATATCTCAAATCATTGCTGGGTGATTGCGATGGAGAGTTGGCCGTGGAAGACCCCAATGTGACGCAAAAATATGGCGGCGTGAGGGTTAGCAAGGTGCAAGATGACCTCAACAAAACCATAACTATTACCTGGCAGTTTGCCACGAGTGGATCAGGGCGACCGTGGAAGTTTGGCATTAACCGCGGCCCAGAGTTTGAGGTACATGACCGAAGCGGAAAAGTTTCCGACCTCACCAATCCGGCAAACCGAATGTTCAACTTGAGCGTGAATCTTCCTACCAAACCAAATGGGCAGATTTGGAGCGCTACGACAACGGCACGCGCGCTTATAGCCGATGTGGTGTTAGCAAAAAATAATTACCCTTCTCGTTTTAATGACTCTTGCGGAGCCACTGGAAATCCAAATTCTCCTGGCGCTGGCTGGTGCTGGCTGAGCCCAAATGCCAACGAGCCTATTGAACGCAATATTTTAACCGCAGACGGCCTTCATGATTTTTACTGGGCAGCGCCCGACATCCGCAGTTCAGTTTGGAAAAAGCCGCCGCTCCCAACGCTTACGCTCATAAAAAATGTGGTGCCCGAAAGCATTCCGGCTTCGGACTTCACACTTTTTGCTACTAAAGGGAATGAACAACCCATCCCATTCCAGAGCGGTCAACTACAAGAACTTTCTCCAGGAACATATCGCCTTTCTGAAGACAGTGAGCCAAACTTTTCACCAAGCCCTTGGGGAGGTAACTGCAACGGTGACAGCATCACGCTCAACTTTGGTGATAACAAAATTTGTAACATCACCAATACGTTTGTGCCACCGCCTCCACCTCCTCCGCCACCTCCGCCACCACCGCCACCGCCAGTGTGCATTCCAACAACCGAGATTTGTGATAACTTAGACAACAACTGCAACAACCAAGTTGATGAGGGTCCCGTCTGCCAACCACCGCCGCCTCCGCCACCAGGCTGCACCCCGACCCTGGAAATTTGCGACAACCGAGACAACAACTGCAACGGCCAAGTTGATGAAAACCTCTTCCAGTCTTGCACCAACTCGTGCGGCAATGTGGGAGTTCAGACCTGTGGTAGCGGAAGTTGGGGTTCGTGCTCCGCCTCATCTTGCCCCGTGCCACCACCACCTCCTCCTCCTCCACCCCCCCCACCACCTCCGCCTCAACTGGCCTGCACTAATTTGAGAATTTCTTCTCCAACACCATTTCCTCTTACTACCGATGATGATCAAACTTTTACCGTAGTAGTGGATCCGGAAAATTTCTCCGGACTCATTACTTGGAAGCACACAAAAGGGAATTTTCAAGAAATCGGCTATGGGTCAAGAATCACCTTACCTAAAGAAGACCTTACCACCGAAAGCCGCATCAGCGTTCAAGCGACGCCGGTAGCCCCGGGTGCGGTCTGCATGGCCGAAACGCTACCAGAAAGGACAAGCCGACCACCACCTCCTCCGCCACAGTCCGCCGGGCAGCTCACCAAACATGCTCTCGTTCTTAAATCCACCGGCAACGTCATCAAAAAAAATCAGACGGCGCAGTTCCAGCTCGTGTTTAATCCTGCATCGCCTCTTGCGGAAGTTACGATTAAAGATTCCATGCGGCAAAAACTTATCGGCAATAAAAAAGGTGAAATTACGCTCGTTGCTGGCGCGTTTGATAAAAAAGATTTTAAAGTGGAGAAGCGTTTGCGCGGAGTGGCAGCTGTTCCGACCTGCAGTACTAAGCTGGCCGCAGATGCCATTTGTTTTGAGGGCAACCCCCTCACCGACGCGGGCATCAAGATCAAACACATCGCCAACGAGACGATCCTGATTACCTACCAAGGTAAGCTCACCAAATCCGATATCAATGAAGCGTTTTGCAAAGATAAAAGACAGACGGGATCTTTTTGTGGTGAAGAATTTAAAAATGAAGCCACGGCGAGAGTATCTGGATTTACTGATGAGAAAGCCTCGGATACCTTGTTCACTCCGTGTCCGTTCTTGCTCACAAAGGGTATTGGTGATGTGATTCTTGAAAAAGATTTAACGGTTGGCTCGGATATTCGCTCATGCGCGGGCATTCCAAATATTGAAGGTCCGACGATTATTATTCCGCCACCTCCACCACCGCCAACTCTTGGAAAAACGGGTTCGGCTCCAATTATTAATGTTCCAACCCACGGCTTCTGCAAACAAAGTAATGACAGTGGCGGTTCGGCGCCGACGTCTTATCGCAATCCCGTAAAGAGTTTGAGTAGCGCCATTTGTGAAGTTTCTCTTACGCTTGCGGATGTCTTAACGCCGCCAAAAATCCGCCAAGACGTTTTGGAAAATATCACTCGCATTGCTCGCTTTAACGATAATCTTGGCACCGGCAGCGATGTGACGGTAGCCGATCTCGAAATGCCACCACTGAAAGGCGAAAATCCGAATCCAAACTTTGAAGTTTATAAACTTAAAAAAGGAAATTTGATTGTGGATGATGCCGACCATTTGATGATGAAGGGCGCTCGCACCTATATTGTGGAAGACGGCGACCTCATTATTAAGAGCAATATTGAGTATGGGCCAACGACGTATGGCTTCCAAGATGTTCAAAATATTCCATCCATCGCTTTCATTGTTATGAATGGAAATATTAAAATTGACCCGAATGTAACCAAGCTTTCTGGAATTTTTGTGACACTGAATAGTACCGAAGCGGGAACCAAGGGAGGAAAAGTTCTTGGCACCGCGCCGTCCGAAAAACCGCTTACCTTTGAAGGTTCTGTCTATGGTGATATTCAGCCGCTCTTTGAGAGCCGCAGCTACATTGGCAACGCGCGCCAGGGTCAGGCTACCATCGCCATCAATTATGACGGCCGACTCTTTTATAGTTTGCCACCCGGCCTAAAGGAGATTTTGGAAATTTCAGCCGAGCAAGTAGCGAGATAAGACATCTGGTATAATGGCTTGCGTATGCCTGTTTTTTTATTCTCCGGTGAAGATACCTACTCGCAGCTGCAAAAGCTCAACTTTTGGCAGGCGGAGTTTGAAAAAAAACATGGAGGGGACATGAACATTGCCATGTTTGAGGGCAAACAGACTACGGCGCTGGAAATTTTCCAGGCCTGCTCTGCCATGCCATTTTTGGCAGAAAAACGGCTCACTATTGTGAAGAACTTTTTGGCAGAAGCACGCGACGAAGAGCGAGTCGGCATGGTTGATATTTTAGAAAAAATTCCGGATTTTAGTGTTTTGGTTTTTAGTGAAACCCTCGGTATTGACCGCCGCATTGGACTCTTTAAGAAACTGCAAAAAGTTGCCAAGCATACGGAGTTTGCGCCTATTACCGGCTCTAAACTTCTAAGCTGGATTGAGGCTATGGCGGCACAAAAAGGCAGCAGCATAGAAAAAGAAGCCGTGATTTTTCTATGTGAATTTTGTGGCGGAGACTTGTTCCGGTTGGAGAATGAAATCGCCAAGTTGGTTGGATATGCGGGTCAACGCGCCATCACCAAACAAGATGCGAACCTTCTTTTGGACACGCAATTAACCGCCAACATCTTTAAACTCACGGATGGCATTGGGCAAAAAAATCAGCGGATAGCACTTTCCATGCTCCACCTCCTCATTGAAAATGGCGAAGAACTCCATGTGATTCTGTCCATGATTATGCGGCAATTTCGCATCATCACCCAAATAAAAGATTTGGCATCACAAGGACTTTCACAAGGTGCCATAACCTCCACGCTTAAAGTACATCCGTTTGTGGTCACCAATACCCTTCCCCAAACTCGAAATTTTTCCATGGAGCAGTTAAAGCGGGCCTATGAATTATTGATCCAAATTGATACCAAAATTAAGAGCGGCGGCATCAAAATTCTTGCTGGAGATAACCGTGAATTTGTTTTGGCGATGGATCGGCTGGTGCTGGATTTATGCAACTAAGGACATCCTAAAATATTCTCTTATACCTCCGCTGTTACTTTTGAGTGGGATATAGAGTGGATTTTGCGCATTCACAGTGCACATATTATCTCCCATTGTTAACTCTAAAGGTGGTTTCTCCCCATCAGGAAAATCACCAGACGAATTCATCAGCATCATCCCTTGAGGGCTTAAAAGACGGTAAGTCGCGCGAAATAATTCATTCGACCCGACGTGGTGGTGTACCCCCATGCGTTCATAAATTAGATCGTAAGTTCCTTCTTCAAGAGGCGGCGAGCCGTGAGGATACCAACTGCTCACATGTTGCAAATGGATGTACGGATCAGCAACTTCATCAAAAATATGAATGCGATATTGTTCTTGTAACTCCAATAAAAATTCCATCGTACTCCGAACCTCATCTCCAAATTCAAAAACAAGTTTTTGAACGAGAGAGTCAATTTCTGGAGCCGCATCTAAGATTTCACTCAATTTTTGCATTATTGCGCAATGAACAGATGAAGTAAAATCGCTCACGAATACATCGCGAGAAAATTTCAAATACGGATTGATGGCAGTTCTCCCACCTGCCGTATGGATGACAGCATGGGGAAACAAATGACTTAATTGTGACACCGCCGCTCCTGCCCCAGGACCCACTTCAAGAATTTTTCGTGGACCAGGACTCGGCCATAATCCCATGAGAGAATAGACATCCGGCGGTATTTTTCGGCTGTTACAAGGCGAAATACCCTTCCTATGGGAATATGGATCGTCTGGATTACCAGGCTGATAAATAATTCCTTCAGCCTTTGCCCGCTCTACACCTTCCCAATATTTGCCGATAAGTTCCGTCATGAGATGTAGACAATACAACTATTTATAAATAAATCAAGTTTCGACCTTGGAGCCCCATTGACATCTCCGCCGTCCCGGGACGGCGGGGCCTAAAGCTAAATGGCTTATCAAAGCCCAAATATAGGCACAAAAGTCTGCCCAGGCGGGATAAACCAATTAATTTGGTTGAATTTTGGGTCTGCATGTGACTGATTTGC
>JBBTWV010000064.1:0-11356 GCA_038062615.1 Patescibacteria group bacterium
GGAAGCTAGCTTCCAGAACCTTTAAAATGAGTCCGAACCTCGTTATAGAAGGCCAGCCAACTCGGATATTGCGATTTTTCAGCCGAAATTTCCCACGGTTTTCCCAGGCGGCAAGCCACTTTTTGCCGCCTGAGCTGAAAGTTCGTTTGCGCGGAGCGCAAAGTTCAGCACCAATGGTAAAATTATCCTACCATTGAGCTGAACAGTCGATTTTTTGCATTTCGCCAAAGGCGAAACTTCCAAATTTCCGGAAAGAAAGTGACAATTTTTACCCCACGTAGTACGGTTTATCCAAAAGCGATAACCACTAAAACATATGAAATATTTCCTCTATGTCAGAAAGTCCACAGACGAAGAAGATAGACAAGTGCTTTCAATAGAATCTCAACTGGCTGAATTGCATGAATTTGCCCGAAAAGAAAATCTGGTAATAGCAAAAGAATTTATAGAAAGCAAAACAGCCAAAGCCCCGGGAAGACCTATTTTTAACGAAATGATTTCTTTAATGGAAACAAGCAATGAAAAGGTCGGAATTTTAGCGTGGCATCCTGACAGACTAGCCCGAAACTCGATAGACGGAGGCAAAATCATTTATCTTGTGGATACAGGAAAGATTGAAACGCTAAAATTCCTTACTTTCTGGTTTGACAACACTCCTCAGGGCAAATTCATGCTTAATATCGCTTTTGGGCAAAGTAAATATTACATTGATAGCCTTTCGGAGAACGTGAAGCGCGGCATACGCCAAAAACTGAGACGCGGAGAGTGGCCGGGTCTTGCACCAACCGGTTACCTGAATGATTTAAGAACTCACACTATTGTGCAAGACCCTCTGCGATACAAAGGAGTCAAGAAACTCTTTTTGGCGTATGCCATAGGTGAAAAGTCGCTGAAATATTTACAAACATTGTCACTTTCTTTGGGCTTGGTGAGCCGATATGAAAATAAACCTCTGGCAATCTCAAAGATTCAGAAGTTGTTAAAAAATCCATTCTATTACGGAGTTTTTGTCCACAAAGGAGAAATGTACCAAGGTTCTCACGAGCCAATTATTTCAAAGCAACTTTTTGACAAGGTGCAGCGGGTAATGGAGCAAAGAGGTAAACCACGAAAAACAAAAGAAAAGTTGCCTTTTGTTTTTCGTGGAGTATTCAATTGTGGTGAGTGCGGCCGCTCGATTACAGCCGAAAAGAAAATCAAAAAGTCGGGCCGCACTTACATTTACTACCGCTGCACCAAAAAGAATGTTATTTGTCATCAAAAATATCTGGAAGAACAAGCACTTGTTGAGCAAATCAATGAGCTTTTTCAAAAAGTTGTTTTGAATGATGATTTAAAATACAAATTTCTCCGGGAATGGGAGAATGACCATAAAAAAGCCCAGTCTGAAAAACCTTCCGCCCAAAATCTAAAATTTGATCTCAAAAGCCTTGAAGAAAAACAAATGCGCTTACTGGACGGATATCTTGAGCAAACAGTATCCGAAGAAGAGTATATAAAAGCGAAAGAGAAAATCATCAATAGCAAAGTAGAAATCAAAGAAAAGCTCGATTTTGGGCGGAAGGGAAATAATTGGCTCGAACCTTTCAAAGAATGGATTTTATCGGCTCACCAAGCCGTTCGCTACGCGAACACCGAAAATTTGGAAGAGAAACGAATGTTCCTGCAAAAAATCGGCTCGAACTTTCAGCTCAGGCGGCAAAAAGTGGCTTGCCGCCTGGGAAAACCGTGGGAAATTTCGGCTGAAAAATCGCAATATCCGAGTTGGCTGGGGAGGAAGGATTCGAACCTTCGCGTGGCGGCTTCAAAGGCCGCTGCCGTACCACTTGGCTACTCCCCAATATTTACGCTCGACCTCCGCTCAGAGTGGCAAAGCCACATCTTCGCTCCAGTCTCGCCGACGGCGTCTCGCCTTCTTTAACTCGACGTGCCGCCTTAGCGGCAGCCGTGCGCCGTCCCAATAAGTGCGAGAAACGCACGTCTCATCTATTATACTCATCGCTTTGACATTTCCAACTGCTTCCCATAGTCTTTTGCGTGTTATGGCTGACAGCGGTCCTATTAAAAATTCGCAGGGTTACCAAATTCAAGTTGATCGGGATTTGTGCGTAACGCTTGCGGTGTGCCTTGGAATTGCTCCCAATGTTTTTGAGCTCGATGCGGAAGGCAAAGCGGTAGTGAAAGATCCCAACGGTGCCGACCTCCAAACCCTACTAGAAGCCTGCAAAGGATGTCCCGTAAACGCCCTTGTTCTGCATCACCCCAACGAAAAAAGAATCTGGCCGGATCCAGAAGTTGATCTCAACGGAAACACCGTATCCTAGGCCCTCGCAACTACTTTTGTGGCTTCATCGCACTAAGAGCTGCAACCGCAAACTGCATGGCTTGAGCACGTGAGAGCGGAAGATCAGCATTACACTTGCCGCCTTTATATACGGTCGCAATTTTATATTTCAATGCAGTTGCCACCACGGCTGCCGAGTCGCTCTTTGCCTTGAGATCCTTACAAGCGGCAATATCAGCCGAAACCACCTTGGTCATAATCGGAATATTCGCGGCATTCAAGAGAAGGCGATAGAATTCTGCGCGAGTAATACGGGCTAACACTTTATCGTCTTCATCGTCACTCATAACCCCGGCATCAACCGCTGTTTTTCTGCAATCTCTATAACGTTGATCGGCCCCACAGGTGCCTTTAATAACTCCTCCAACTACAACTCTTAAGGCAAAACTCCAGTTCACAATGGCATTCGGCTTAAATTGTTTGCCGAATGAAAAAGTATCATGATCTTTCATCAAATTTGCTATTAAGAGAACGGCAGCCGAACCTTTTTTATCAAGTTTCCCAAGATCGCTAAATTGAAGCGGTCCTTTTTCTGTTTCCGCAACCGGCCTTGTTGTCGTACCAGTGCTTACCGTTTGTGGTGGCGGTGGTGCAACTACGGATCCAATATTTCCGCTCGATCCACTGGAAGATCCTCCGCCTCCACCCGATGAACCTTGGTTCGCGCCATCACAACTATTCACAAATTCTGGAGAAGCAGAAGAAGTTGGATGTGAAAGGGTTATAGAATTAGTTGTAGCACCCGGAAACACCTTTTTACTCTTACCAGGGGTGTCACAAAGTGTTCCGCTTCCAAGACTCACATAAGAAGGACATTGAAGAATAGCCTGCTGCCCAGCAACCGTCGTCATATGGAATGTGTCGGTACCGACGGTAAAATCACTCAATGTAGTACCAATAAGCTGGCACGTCTCCGTGGTGCTATTTAAAGTAAATTGAATATCAACTACGGAACTGAGAGTAACATCAGCAGTTGAAGCCTTCACTACTGCCACAAGAGCCAGTGTGGCAAAAAGTGAGCCGCCAACAATGAGTTTGTGTATTTTTATCATCCTTTAATTATATCAAAATACGGGTCTTCTCACAAGCCCAAAATATTGGATAACTTTTTAAGCGAATACGTATTGATTACTTCATCCTTCAGAACCCAACCACGACGCGCCCAGCCTATCCCCAGTGACATCATCCATAAGGCGTTTGCCGAATGAGCATCAGAATCAATAGAGAACAAGCACTTGTGACGTTTTGCTTCGCGAATATACTGATCCTGCAAATCCAATCTTTCATAATTGGCATTAATTTCGAGTACGGTTCCCGTTTCTGCGGCCTTTTTAAAAACTTTTTCATATTCTAAAGAATAAGGTTGACGAAGACCAATACGGCGGCCACTGGGATGTCCAATGATATGAACCGAAGGATGCTCCATCGCCTTGAGAATGCGCTCCGTATTATCCTGATTTAAACGACGGTGCACCGAAGCCACTACGACATCAAACATTTTGAGAACCTCATCTGGGTAATCTATTTCACCGCGAGCTAAAATATCTACCTCGGTACCAAACAGAATGCGGATGGGCAGCTTAGCATTGAGTTCATCAATTTCGCGTTTTTTCTTTTTGAGGCGATCGAGTGAAAGACCATTGGCAATATGCAAACTGGGAGAATGGTCTGTCATCGCAATGTATTCGTACCCTCTTTTATGAGCTTCTTGCGCCATTTGAAGAACAGAATGATTCCCATCGGACCAAGTACTGTGGGCATGGAGGTCGCCGCGAATATCACTAAGTCCAATGAGTTTGGGCAACTCATGGCGATACGCAGCCTCAATTTCTCCGGTATCAAGGCGCATCTCCGGGGGAATATACTGCATCCCTAAGGCTGCATAACACTCTTCCTCCGTTTTGCTGGCAACTAATTTTTCGCCCTTAAAAAATCCATACTCCGAAAGTTTAAACCCGCGATTTTTGGCAAACGTCCTCAAATGAACATTGTGGAGTTTAGAACCGGTAAAATATTGTAAGGCACTTCCAAATAAATCGGGCTGGAGTACGCGAAGATCAACTTGGAGCCCATCATGCAGCAATATCGTAGCCTTGGTGGGGCCTCGTGAAAGAATTTTAGAAATATACGGCTGCTTGCAAAAATAAGCGATAATCCTCTCTTGATGCTTGCCGGTGGCCAAAATATCAATATCGCCGACGGTTTCTTCAAAACGACGAAACGATCCAGCTGAAGCCACTGCCATAACGTCCTTACATTTACGAAGGCTTTCAATAATTTGCTGTACGGTTAAATAAACATCACCCAAGAGACGGCGTCCTTTGCTAGAGGATTTTATGGCAATTCCTTCCAACATTTTTTGTGAGCTTTTTTCACCAAAACCCGGCAACTGGGCCACTTTCCCCGCTGCTATAGCTTTTTCTAAATCAGGAATACTTTTAATACCGAGTTCTGCGTAAAGTGCTTTTACTTTTTTGGGCCCCAGAGACGGCACCTTCATAAGTTCGAAAAACCCCTTGGGAATGCTCTTTTTGAGCAGTTCATATTCTTTTATTTTTCCATGAGCAACATATTCCTCAATCTTTTTGGCAATCCCCTCGCCCACTCCCGGGATATCGCGTAAACGCTTTTGCTTAGCCAAAATCTCAATATTTTCAGATACATCTTTGATACTCAGCGAAACGTTCTGGTATGCTCGTATCCGGTACCTCTCTGTGGGATTCCCCAAAAATTCAAGAATTTCGGCCATGTTTTGAAAAATTTCCGCCAACTCCTGATTTATCATAGGTACATTATACTCAAGATTATGCTCATCCGTCTTCAAAAATATCTGGCCGACCACGGCGTCGCCTCTCGCAGGAAATGCGAAGAATTTATTCAAAAAGGATTCGTGAAGGTAAACGGCAAAGTGGTTACCGAGATGGGCATAAAAATTGATCCTGAAGTTGATGTCATCGAAACCGGTAGCGCCATCAAGCTGGTAAAGGCGCAGTTTGTGTACTACGCGTTTCATAAACCCGCCGGTTATGTCTGCTCCGTAACCGGCCCGGAAAAGCCAAAAATTATGGAGCTTTTAACCGATATCAAAGAGCGGATTTTTCCTATTGGAAGGCTGGATAAGCTGAGTGCTGGCCTTTTGCTGCTCACCAACGACGGTAGGTTCGCCTATAAAATGTCCCATCCAAAATTTGAAAAAGAGAAAGAATATGTGGTAAAGGTTCGTGAAAAAGTCACCGAAATTGCTTTGCAAAAAATGATGGAGCCGATTTTTATTCATGGCAAAAAAACGGAACCGGCCAAAGCGGAAGTCATAGCGCCACACATGTTCCGTATGCTTCTTAAGGAAGGACGCAATCGGCAGATACGCCGCTTGTGTGAAAAACAGGATCTCCATATTGAAAAACTAAAGAGGATTCGCATCGGGCAAATCCTCTTGGGAGATCTTGAATCAGGTAAATACCGAAAACTTTCGGCACAAGAGATAGCTACGGCTTCTTAACAGGGGCAGGAGCGGCAGCTGGAACCGGTGCCGGTGCCACATTGGCGGCAGGTGCCAAAGGAAGAGGTGAAGGTTGTACCACCGGAGGCTGTGGGTTTGCACGCTGAGCTTTTTCTTGCATAATTCCCTTCACAATGCGGGAATCGGGCCTAAGATTCTGCCAGAATAAAATCGTATCCTTTGATAGATACATCACGTCTTCTGGGCCAAACATCTCATTACCCAGTTTGATAAGAACGAATTTTTGATCAGCCGGTGCCTGCCCTTGAGTATTTTGCGACTGGACATAATAAATATCAGAAAGAGTGGGATGCCTTGTCCCAATGTTTTGGAGATGCCCGAAATATTGAAGATTATTCGAGAGAAAGACCACTTGATACGTATTTGGGTCAACACGTGGCATATTGCGAAGTCTCCATGCAGATACACCAATAAATATAAGGAGGGCCACAAGAACCACCACGATGACACCCATAACGATTTTTTCCGGCCGTTTTTGAGAAATATCCATAGAAAAAATTAAAATATACTGGGAGTACTCTAATGGATATTCACTCGCGTTTCAATACTGCCAAGAACGCTTCTTGCGGAATTTCTACTTTTCCCATCATCTTCATGCGCTTTTTGCCTGCTTTTTGTTTTTTGAGGAGTTTATCTTTTCGCGTTCTATCGCCACCATAAAGCTTCGCGGTGACATTTTTCTTCATCGCACCAATGGTCTCACGGGCAATAATCTTTGAGCCAATCGCGGCCTGAATGCTAATTTCGAACTGTGCTCGCGGGATTATTTCTTTAAGACGGCGTGTAAGATGGAGTCCCATATGATAGGCCTCACTGCGATGCACAATAGTTGAAAAAGCATCAACTTGCTCGCCAAGAACAAGAACATCCAATTTGACGAGATCCTGACTGCGGTATTCTATAAATTCATAATTCATGGACGCATAGCCGGAAGTAAGACCTTTGAGTTGATCATAAAAATCCATAACAATCTGTGAAAGCGGCATATCAAAGGTCAAAATGGCACGTACACTCTCTAAATACTGAATATTTTTTTGGATGCCGCGGCGTTCCTCACACAACTTCATGATGGCACCGATATACTCACGCGGCGCAATGACTTCTATCTTCATCCAGGGTTCTTGAATTTCATTATAATAATTTCGTTCGGGAAGTTCCGTTGGATTGGAAACATCAACCACCTCACCATTGGTTTTTACAATTTTATAAGAAACACTCGGGGCCGTGGCAATAAGTGAAAGATTGTACTCTCGCTCCAAACGTTCCTGGATGATTTCCATATGCAGTAAGCCAAGAAACCCACACCTATACCCGTGGCCCAAGGCCGCAGAACTTTCTGGCTCATACTGCAATGAAGCGTCATTTAAAGACAACTTCATGAGCGCATCCTTAAGAATTGGATAATCATCTCCATCAATGGGAAAAATTCCGGCATACACATACGGCGTCACTTTTTTATAGCCGGGAAGCGGTATGGGATTTTTCGATTTCCCCTTCCAGACGGTATCACCTACTCGCGCTTCAGAAACCGTTTTTACACCCGTAACAATGTACCCAATTTCACCGCACTCCAGTGCCGCACATGGAGCATATTTTGGCTTAAAATAGCCAACCTCAAGCACCTCCAGTTCCTGTCCGGAATGCAAAAGTCTCATGCGATCACCTTTACGAATCTGTCCTTCAAAAACCCGGACATACGCCACCACGCCTTTGTAAGTGTCATATACGGAATCAAAAATAAGCGCCTTCGTTTCCGTGCTATTTTCCGAAGTTTTGGGTGGCGGAACCCTTTTTATGACCGCTTCCAAAACTTTTTCCACATTAAGGCCGGATTTTGCAGAAATAGGAATAACGTCTTTGGGGTCTATGCCGAGAGTGTTTTTAAGTTCCTCCGTTACGCGCTCAATATCCGCTGCCGGAAGATCAATTTTATTAATGACGGGAATGATGGTGAGGTTATGCTCAAGGGCTAAGTAGGTGTTTGCGAGAGTTTGAGCTTGAATTCCTTGCGTGGCATCCACTACCAAAATAGCCGCCTCCACAGCAGCCAGACTCCGAGAAACTTCATAGCTAAAATCCACATGGCCAGGGGTATCAATAAGGTCCAAAATGTACGATTCGCCATTGGCTTGCCAGTCCATACGAACCGGGGCCAGTTTGATGGTAATCCCCTTTTCTTGCTCCAGTTCCATAGAATCAAGAATCTGAGCATGCTTCATTTCACGGGCGGAAAGCGTCCCCGTAATCTGTAAAAAACGGTCCGCCAAGGTGGATTTTCCATGATCAATATGGGCAATGATACAAAAATTGCGGATTTTACTTTTTCTGGGGGAAACCAAGTTTTCCCCCAATAGCTCGCCCTCGCGCTGCTCGGGACTCGCCCCCCTTCCTTTGCCAGCACTCGCTTGGGACCCACGAGACCCAAGCGAGTGCTGTGTAGAATCCTTACTCATAACAGATTAACTCTAGCAAAAACAGGCCAAAAATGGTATTATTATCGGATGCAATTCAAAGTACCACAAGACGTTTTACGGCCTGACAAGATCGTTGGGTTTCTCACCCTTCGGCAGCTCATCATCGTCATGATAGGCGGAGGCATCTGCTACTCGCTCTACATTGTTCTCAGCAAGCAGTATTTTGTAGAGATTTGGCTTCCCCCGGTAGTTTTTATTGGCGTTATTACGGCAGCTTTTGCATTCTTCAAATTCCATGACATTGTTTTTGAAAAACTCATTTTGGTTTTCATTGAATACAAATTCCGACCGCGCGCCCGCACTTGGCAAAAAATGCAGGGGGATATTGTCCTTTCTGTACTGAGTAATCCACTTGGCAGAAATCAAAATACAGCAAAAAAAGTAGAGCCCTTAAGTGCCCGTGATCGCCGGTTAAAGATGGAAGAAATAACCAGAATGGTGGATACCCACGGCAAAGATCTGCTCTCCAAAAAATCTCCGGCTCAAACTCCTAAAATCTAATATTTCAAAACAGGATGTGGAACCCATTCTCTAAAAATTCGCAGGGAGTACGCAATGCTCAGCAAAATCCTAAAGCAGCAACCCAGTTGCATTTACGAATTGCCGAGATTCGAGATAACACCATTGTGCTTAAAACTGGGGGTTTAAGAGCTGTTTTGAAGGTATCCAGCATGAACTTCAATTTAAAATCCGAAGCCGAACAGAATGCGATTATTTATTCATATCAATCATTCCTCAATACTTTAGAGTTCCCGATCCAAATTGTGGTGCGCTCACGCAAACTCGATCTCGATGTCTATATTGATAAGCTTCGCAAAACCGCCGAGAAGCAAACAAACAGCTTACTTCAGAGAGAAACGCACGAGTACATTGAATACATTCAGAGACTTATTGAGTACGCCGACATTATGGAAAAAGAGTTCTACGTAACGGTTCCCATGGATCCTCCACGCGCCAGTTCACAAAACTTTATTGAAAAATTCTGGGGACGGATGCATCCGGCTGACTCCATTGCCTCCATCATGAAGCGTCACCAGGAGTTTGAGCAGCTCAAAAAGAATCTTGCCCAGCGAGCGACGGCGATTTCTAGCGGCTTGGAAAACTGCGGCCTTAAAGTTCAGCCACTCAACACCGCCGAACTCATCGCGCTCTTTTATCAGATATACAATCCCCTCACCGCCCGCAACGAAAAAGCTGAGGATGTAAGCCAAATAAACCTCCAAACGGACGCTGATTTAGGGCATTAAACTATATCAATGATATATTTTTTAACTTTTTATTTATGGGAGATAAAATAACAGTCGGAGAGATTCTGGAACATGAATTTCGAGATCCTGAGCATCATATTGATGGCAAGCAACAAGCAAGAATTGAAAGATCAGTATTAGGAACAACAGGACTCAGGCTAGATAGTGAATTCAGTAACGATGCTGATTCTCATGATGCTGAAACTGTAGCCAAGATTCGGCAAATAGCAGTAGATGCAATTCGCAGGGACATGGCTGGTGGTTTTGAACATGATCGGCACTAAAAAAGCCCTTACTCTGGCGTGGACCTACTTTCGCGGCCTAATGGCCACTATCATCGGCCCTGAACTTTTTCACTGCCGTGTTCGGGATGGGAACGGGTGGGACCAGTTCGGAATACACACCAGAGTAAGAGCTTTTTTCGTGGGGAACCTACGGTTCCCCCCTTTAATGCTGCCTCGCTTTGCGAGGACAGCATCCCCCTTCCCTTGCTACGCTTCAGGCGGGAAACCCGCCCTCCGCTCATCAAGGACGAGAGGCTTTCTTGGAATCAATATAATTGAACTTATGGAAAAATTCAAAAATGAAATGGACATCCCGAAAAATAATTCATTTTCAACTTTTTCCAGCAAATGCTAGTTAAAAGCGCGTAAAGGAATAAGTCAATTGCCTATTAGTATCTCTCAGCTCAACTCCTCGCGGAGCTTACACTTGGAGACCTATCAAGCGCCTTGTCTTGGCGCAGGCTATATGGGGAAATCTTATCTTGGGAGGGGCTTCCCACTTAGATGCTTTCAGCGGTTATCCCTTCCGAACATAGCTACTCTGCCATGCCGCTGACACGACAACAGATGTACTAGGGGTTCGTTCACCCGGGTCCTCTCGTACTACGGGCAACTTCCCTCAAATTTCCTACGACCATGGAGGATAGAGGCCAAACTGTCTCACGCATGTTATTCCATTATTACTAATGGCACGGACTATATCTTCACCCTTTCTCAAGGAATTTGAGATGAGGGGCTGACGTTTTATTCCATCGCCGAAGCAATGAAATCCAGATTTAGTTCTTGTCTAAATCTAAGTCTCTACGGGGAAAAGATTTCTGTCTTTTAAGAAAGCAATAATGACTTTGCTCGTATTGGTACGCTTTTTTGAATAATTAAATGCTGCCGTTTCATCCGTGAGACGACTCAGACGGACAAGCTCGTTAGCATTCATCCTTCCAGGATGAGAATCAATGAGCGCAACAACCTTTTGAGCAAGAACTTTCTTCAAACGAAGATATTTTATAAGAAGCAGTAATACTTCCTTTACTTCTTTAAAGCCAACTATGGTGTATTCAGCCATGCCATCATTCCGCTGTCTGATATATCCACAATTAAGTTTTAACTTTAGCCAAGAAAGAATTTCTTGATGACATTGTTTTTGATAGAACACAACACTTACTCTCACTTGGTAACCGTATATATAATCCTGACGTCGTACCAATTGAGCCATGATGCATCCATCGCCATCGAGAAACCCAGCTATATAGGCTTTTTCTTCGTTAGACATAATCTAGTCTTCCCTCGGTATTGCCCTCTTGAATGTTTGGTAATTCAAGGAGGGTTTCACCGATTTCAGTCAGATTTTTTGTATCACATCTCTGTGATAGAACGCAATGTTGTTTACGTTCTGAACCCAGCTCGCGTACCGCTTTAAATGGCGAACAGCCATACCCTTGGAACCTTCTCCAGCTCCAGGATGCGACGAGCCGACATCGAGGTGCCAA
>JBBTWV010000065.1:0-5409 GCA_038062615.1 Patescibacteria group bacterium
GTCACCGATTCCATCTGGTCGTACCAACGCAACAATTACGGCTATAAAAACCTGAGGAGTTTCCCTCTCATGATTTCTTTTGCAGGACACCCGTATATAGATGTGCGCGTGGATTTCAATTCATTTATCCCCAAGGATTTGGATGAAGAGCTGTCTCACAAACTCGCTCAATTTTACTTAGATAAGCTCAAACGGATTCCCACGAGTCATGACAAGGTGGAGTTTGATATCGTGTATTCCTGCTACACGTTTGATCTTTCAGCGAGGCTCAAAGAACTGCTGAGGCACGGCTTTAGCAGAAACGAAATCCAAAAAATCAAAAAAGAGCTTTTGAACCTTACCAATAACATTATTCGACCCGACGGACTGGCAAAGGATGATTATAAAAAAGTGGAAGAGCTGGAACAACGGCGAAAAAAAATCATGGACTCTAAGCTCCCAGAAGTGAATAAGATTTACTGGCTCGCGGAGGACTGCAAACGCTATGGAACCCTTCCTTTCGCGGGTCTAGCTCGGGCTGCATTTATTGCGGCGCAGTTTTTAAACTCCATGGTGGAACTCCAAATTATTACTACCCAAGAAAAAAGTTCTTTTATGAAATCGCTCAATACGGTCACCAAACAACTAAGCCGTGACACTCGTTTGCTGGCGCAAGGACGCCTGACCCTCAAAAAGTTTCTGGAACAGTACGGCCACTTGCGCCCGGGAACCTATGACATTCTCTCCGAAAGCTACGACGAAAATCCTAAAAAATATTTCACATTAAAGCGCGAGAAACATTTACCAGAAGGCAAAATTTCAAACTTCCGCTTCTCGGAAAAACAAAAGAAGACCATCGCTCAGCTTCTCAAAAAACATCATCTTGAAACCGATCCGGAAAATTTTCTGGATTTTCTTAAGCGCTCCATTGAAGGACGTGAATATGCCAAATTCGTGTTCACCAAAAGCCTTAATGATATACTGCATCTCATCAAAAATTATGGAAAGGCTCGCCGATTCAACGCCGATGACCTTTCATTCCTAGATGTCGGCACCATTCTTAAACTCTACTCCGCTATTGCTTTTGCCGATGAGAAAAAACTCTTCAAAGAAGAGATCGAGCGAAACCGTGAGATCTATCATATCTACCGCTCCATCAAAATGCCGCATCTCATTACCCATCCCGATGATATTTATGGATTTTCGCCCTCGGCCATTGAACCGAACTTCATTACCCATGGCAAAACCACCGCCTCCACCATCTTGCTCAATGGAAACGGTGCACGCCCAAGCGCACTAAATGGTAAGTTGGTTTGTATAGAAAGTGCCGACCCCGGCTTTGATTGGATTTTTTCGCATAACATCGCCGGACTTATTACCATGTACGGCGGCGTGAATTCCCATATGTCCATTCGCGCTTCAGAGCTCAACATTCCCGCGGTCATTGGCTGCGGATCCGTAAACTTTGAAGCCTGGAGCAGTGCCAAACGCCTAGAGGTTGACTGCCTTAATCGCCAAGTAATTATTCTTGCATGAAAAAACTTATCGCCATAACTCAACGCGTTACCATAGATCCTAAAACCGGCGAGCGGCGCGATGCCCTCGACCAAAACTGGATGTCTTTTTTTGAAAAAATCGATGCTACGCCTCTGCTGATTCCCAATATGCTGCAAAATCCTGAAAAATTTTTAAAGCTGTGGGATGTTGCAGGCATTATTTTGAGCGGCGGGAATGATTTGACCCACCTCCTCAAAGCAAAAGATCCCGCTCCGGAGCGCGACAAAACCGAGAAAATTCTTATTGAGTATGGGCTCAGTAAAAAAATCCCTATGGTTGGCGTCTGCCGAGGAATGGAGATGCTTGGCCACTATTTTGGGATGAGAATTTCACCAGTTAACGGCCACTGCGCCACCAGGCATCACATTAAAATGGGAGCAACATCAAGGTCAGTGAACTCTTTTCATGATTATGGCATCCTCACCGATGACGTACAAAAACCATTCCATATAAAGGCCTCGTGTGGAAATGTGGTTGAAGCATTTGAGCATGAAAAACTTCCCATCGTTGGTATCATGTGGCATCCAGAACGCGAAAAGCCTTCTTCTCTGGCCGATCTCCGATTCTTCAAAAAAATCTTCTCATGAAAGCCATCATTCTCGCCGCCGGAGAGGGTAAACGTATGAGACCGCACACGGATGATCGTCCCAAGGCGATGATTCCGGTTGCCGGTAAACCTCTACTCAAACGCACGCTGGAGATCCTCCAGCATCTTGGCATTACGGATATTTCGGTAGTCACCGGGTATCATCCAGAAACTATCAATTATCCCAGCATCAAAAAATATTTTAATGCGCAGTTTGATCACACCAACATGGTGGTCTCCCTTTTTTGCGCCGAGGAAGAGTTCAACGACGACATGGTGATTATTTATGGTGACATCCTTTTTAGCGAAGAAATGCTCGCAGCATTGCTGGCTGATGATGCCGATGTTGCGGTGGCCGTAGACAAGGCCTGGCGCAAACAGTGGGAAAAACGCATGGAAAATCCGCTGAATGATGCAGAAACGATGAAGATCAATAAAGAAGGAGACATCACCGAACTTGGCAAAAAGCCAAAAAACTTTTCGGAAATTGAAGGACAGTATGTTGGCCTCATTAAAATTTCAAAGTTGGCGGCGGCAAAAATCAAATCATTTTATGGTTCCCTGGATCGCCAGGTACTCTATAATGGCCGCACATTTGATCTCATGCACATGACGGACTTTCTTCAACTTATCATTGACCGGCTGATGCCCGTAAAGGCGGCATATATTCATGGCGGCTGGTTTGAGATAGATACTCCCAGTGACCTTCAACTGGCTCATAACCTTCCTTTTCTTCTATGACTCAAGCTGTAAAAAGTGGTGATTTTACCGATCTCGCCGAATATTACATAAATCGAGTTGGATACTCCCCTCTCCTGCTCAAAAACCTCGCCGCAGCCATGGGGATTCGCCAAGAGTCCATCATTGCTGATGTTGGCGCGGGAACCGGAAAACTTACGGAAAATCTCCTTGAACTGCCATGCCAAAAAATATTTGCGGTAGAACCCAACGACGCGATGCGCCGTGTCGGCATGGAGTATGCAAAAGATTCACGGGTCGTTTGGTCTAAAGGATCTGGCGAAGCCACGGGCCTGCCCGATGCCTGCGTAGATTTTGTTTTCGTGGGGTCGGCCTTCCACTGGATGGATACGCCAAAAACACTCAAAGAGTTTTCCCGCATTTTGAAAAAAAACGGCCACCTCACGGTTTTGTGGAACCCCCGCGACATCAAGCGCAGTCCTCTCCATGAGCGTATCGAAAAAATTATTTATGATACGGTGCCAAATTTAAAACGCGTTTCTTCTGGCTTTAGTGATTTTACCGAAACGCTTTTTGAAAAGCTCGTTTCAACCGGTGATTTTGCGGATGTTTTTTATATGGAAGCCAAACATGAAGAGCACATGACCAAAGAACGCTATATGGGAGCGTGGAAATCGGTGAATGATATTCAAGCCCAAGCCGGACCAGAAAATTGGGAAAAGATTTTAGAGAGAATTGAACAAGCCATCGCTCACGAACCGGAAATTATTACTCCGTACCGGACGCGGGCTTGGACGGCTCAGCATAAATCCAAAGCATTATAATGTCGCTCTCTAAGAACATCGCCATCACATTCTCGGCAAAAGTCATCATGGTTGGCCTTGGGCTTGTTGCCGGAATTCTCGTGGCACGCACGCTGGGTCCGGAAGGCAAAGGGATTTTTGCTTTTTTGAGCGCACTCGCTGGAATTGCTATTCAGTTTGGGAACCTAGGTCTCCAAAATGCCAACACGTATTTTATTGGCAAGGATCGCACAAAAACATTTGACCTCCTTGGAAATTCCCTATGGGTCGGATTGATTTTGGGAAGTATTATTGCTCTGGGGATATACGCCGCATGGGCATGGTATCCGAATAAAATAGCCGGCTCAATAGACGGAGGACTCATCATTATGACCCTCGTATCCATCCCCTTCACACTTCTCTCGCTCTTCTTTCAAAATATCCTATTGGGCCAACAAGCCTTCGTCCTCTATAACATCATCCAAATACTCAGCCAGGTTGCCATAACTGTCGGCGTTATTATCATGATGTTCATGGGACTGGGCATCAGAGGCCTCGTGTTGCTTTCAACCGCGGTAGGAATTATCAGTTCGATTACATATTGGGTTCTGGTTGGTATAAAATCCCAATTCAGTTTCCACTTCAACTTCCCTCTCTTTAAAGAATCTCTCCGTTACGGCATCAAAAGCTACCTCACCACTTTTTTTGCTTTCCTTATCCTGCGAAGCGACTTGTACCTTGTGAATCTCTATCGAGGTGCCGCAGAAACCGGTCTGTACTCACTTGCAGCCGGCTTCGCCGATCTTTTCCAGCTCCTTCCAATGAGCATCGGCATGGTGTTATTCCCGCGACTGGCAGAAAATCAAAGTACCAGCGGCGAAGTAACCGCTCGGGTTGTTCGCATAACCACTATCATCATGTTTTTCCTCTGTCTCGGCACCGGCATATTTGCACAGCCAATCATCACTTTGCTCTATGGAGAGGCATTTAGAGCCTCAGCACTCCCTTTCATAATTCTTCTGCCAGGTATCTTTTTTTATTCTATTCAGGCGGTTATCGCTTCAAATATTGGCGCTATTGGCCTCCCGTTTTATATCGTGTACATCTGGCTCGCTACTTTTCTCTTAAATTTCGGATTAAATTTGATTTTGGTTCCAAAATACGGAATGCTCGCCGCAGCAAGCACTTCCCTGATAAGTTATATATTTGTTTATGTACTTATGGTCCTGGCATATTTAAAGGAAAATAAACTAAGATTTAAAGTACTCATCCCAACCTGGGAAGATGTTAAAGAAGCAAAGAAACATCTATTTGCGCTCCTCAACAGGGTCCCTTTGTACCACACCCATGAACCGTTCAGAAAAAAACGTAACACATTTCCAAATCGCATCATATCCTGGATCGGGAGTTGCCTGGCTCCTGAATTTTTTACTTGAGCTTAATATAGGAGTTTACCGAGGGGATGAAGGTATGAGTTCGATGTGGTACACCATGGAAAACGAAGAATTTCTCCTAAAAAGAGAAGAGAACGTATTGCAACAGTGGCTTCCCATTCTACACAAAAAACAACGTTTTTTATTTCGCGAGCCATGCTTCATCCGGTGGACGCACGAATTTCCAGATGGAAAAAGTAAAAATCTACCTACTATTATCCTCACACGAGACGGTAGAGATACAGTCTATTCGCAATTCAAAAGAGAGAGCAATATGCCGACATTCCGCGATATGCTCCAAAAACGCATACCTCCGTTTTTGCTCCCACCATCCCATACATGGGCTCTTTACTATGACCTTTGGCTACAAAAG
>JBBTWV010000065.1:5419-32692 GCA_038062615.1 Patescibacteria group bacterium
GCACCTCCATCAAATTCATGTCACATTACATTCGAGGACATTAAATCAAACCCTCTTCCAGCGGTAGAAAAAGTTCTAAGCTTCCTTGGCATAAAACGATCTATGGAGGAAATTGCCAAAGCAATAGGACAATCTACATTCAAAAAGGCAAAAGAGGCTGAAGACATCTATTTGGAACATCACCCACGCTCTGCATTCACTCGAATTAACCGAAGTGGAAGGCCAGGTGAATGGAAGGAGATTTTCACAAAAGAAGAAATGCATTCATTTTCTGGATTCCCCAATGAGATGCTACAAAAACTTGGCTATGAATCTTGTCCCCAACACACTCCACCTTCAAACAATAAAAACATAAGAGTCAGTCCAAATTTAGAAAATGGAGTTTCGATTCTTTCTCGGTATTGGGTGAAAATAATTGATGAAATAACTTCCGATAAGGTTATTACGGAAAATCAAAAACGCATTCAGCAATTATTTCACAGTGCTATCCAAAAAATCGGGCCTCGTGATTTTATTGTTGAAGAAATAAGCGTGCAGTATATCCTTCAGCATCAGTATTTAAAAGCATACGACATACTTCAAACAAAACATCGCCTTGCCACCTGCCTTTGTCGCGCGCTACGGTTGTCAGCTTCATCATTCTCGCCAAGATTGAAGCAATATCTTCGGCACCATCTAAAACCTAAAACGGTTGAAAAATTAATCAGCACAAAATGTTTTTTAAAAAAACTTATACAAAGATGTATTCGCCTCATGCGACACCCAAGGCGTCCCCTCATTCCGGATTTCGTTGGTATTCACATAGGTTGTGGAGAACAAAATGACCCTCAATTCATAAATGTTGATACTCTCCCTCTCTCTCATGTGCATTACGTCCACAAAGCCGAGGCTCTCCCAATGTTCCCTGATAAATATGCTGACCTCATCTATGCATGCCATATATTGGAGCATATCAGTTATAAAAAACTGCCAGAGACATTACGGGAATGGAACCGTGTATTAAAAAAAGGCGGCATATTACGTCTTTCAGTACCTGATTTTGACAAAATCGTACACATCTACCAAAAGAATGAGAATGACATCGCCACCATTGAAGGCCCGCTTATGGGAGGACAGGATTATATTTTCAACTTCCACAAAAGCACATACTCCAAAAAATATCTTTCAAAAATTCTGCTAGAAAATGGTTTTGAAAAAACAAGAGAATGGGATCCTCTCACAGCTGATCATTATTCATTTAATGATTGGGCAAGCCGCCCAATGGTGGTACGAGGCATTGCCTACCCTATCAGCCTAAACATTGAAGCGGTCAAATAGAATTCATATGCTCACTCATCAATATCCACGATTGCTCATGGTAACCCAGGGTACTTTTAATTTTCTGAGCGGGACGGGCATCACATTCACCAATCTTTTTCACGGCTGGCCGCAAAAAAAAATCGCATCTATACATCAAGATTCCGTTCCGCCAAGCACCGGCGTGTGTACCAGGTATTATAAGCTTACGGAAAGAGAATTCCCTTATGGCTGGCCTTATTCTCTGAAGTACCACTTTCGGCATTACCGTCAAAAAAATCAAAATGCGCTTCCTTCATCAAAATCAGTTTATGTTTCTGTCATGGTGGAAAAAAAATCACTTATTTATTTCATAAAAAAAATCCTAGCTATCCCTAAACAATTCATTTTTGGGGACGTTCTGCCAGAGCGAACCATTCTTTCTGAGGAACTGAAAACGTGGATTGAGGATTATAAACCAGAGGTACTCTATACTATTCTCGGATCCCTTTCACAAATTCGTCTCGTTCGGAAAATAGTCGAAAAATATCGCCTCCCTCTTGTCATCCATATGATGGATGATTGGCCTTCATCGCTCTATCGAAAAGGCCTTTTCGATATATACCGGCGACACGCAATGAAGCGAGAACTTAAATCCTTACTTAAACTTGCAACTCGGTGTCTGAGTATTAGCGACATCATGGCCGAAAAGTTTTTAAAGCGATACAGCGTGCCGTTTACAACCTTCCATAATGCAGTGGATGGCGACGAGTGGAAATTAAAATCACGAAAAAACTGGAAGAGAGGAAATCCCTTTATCATGATATACGCAGGTGCCATCATGCAAAATTCTCAACTCCAAAGCGTTGCGGACACCGCCGATGCCGTTGCATCACTTTTTCAGGATGGAAAACATATCAAATTCGATATCTATGCCCCTTGGTACATGTCCTCCCAGTATAGGGAGGTTCTCGAACGCCCTGGGTGTGTTTCCGTTAGTGACGCTCCCGATAATATAGATATTACTAATCTCTTTTCAAAAGCTGACCTCCTTTTGCTCCCAGTAAATTTTGATCGAACAAGCATCCGATTTATTCGCTACTCTATGCCAACAAAGGTACCGGCCTACATGTTTTCAGGAACGCCAACGCTTGCATACGGACCTGCTCATGTGGCCTCCATAGATTACGCATTAAATTACCAGTGGGCTTATTGTGTAACTAAAAGAGATCAGAAACTCTTAGCCAATGCCATTCGGCAGTTGTATGCCGACGAAAATCTCCGCGCTTCCATCGCACGCCGTGCATACCTGTTAGCATGTGAGAGACACGACCAAAAGAACGTCATTCCTTTGTTCCATCGTGTATTTGCCCTAGCCGCAAAAGAAGGTACAATAAGACGGTAAATATGTCTACGGCTAAACAAAAAATTGCGCTTATAATTGGAGTCACCGGACAGGATGGTTCTTATCTCGCAGAATTTCTCCTTTCGAAAGGTTATCAAGTCAATGGGATTATCCGCCGGTCGAGTTCGTTCAATACGGCGAGGATTAATCACATTTATCAAGATCCTCATGAGAAGAATTATCGTTTTAAGCTATGGTATGGAGATCTCACCGATTTGAACAGCCTCATTCAAGTCCTCACAAAAACAAATCCTGGTGAAATATACAATTTAGGCGCGCAGAGTCATGTGAGAGTCAGCTTCGATATTCCCGAATATACGGCATCTGTGGACGCCCTAGGAACACTCCGATTACTGGAATCAATAAGATTACTCAACCCCAAGACGAAATTTTACCAAGGGTCATCCAGTGAGATGTATGGCGACTCTCCTTCGCCACAAAACGAAAAAACTAAATTTTCTCCACGTAGTCCTTACGCAATTTCAAAAGTATTCGCCCACCACACCACTGTTAACTACCGAGAAGCCTATAATATCTTTGCGTGTTCGGGCATTTTGTTCAATCATGAATCTCCTCGACGTGGAGAAACTTTCGTTACGAGAAAAATCACACAGGGCATCGCTAGAATACTAGCAAAGAAACAAGAAAAAATTTATCTGGGAAATCTTGATGCAGAACGCGACTGGGGTTATGCACCAGAGTATGTAACAGCCATGTGGATGATGCTCCAAAATCCTACCCCCGATGATTACGTAGTTGCCACGGGAGAGAGCCACTCCGTAAAAGAATTCCTTCAAGAAGCTTTTTCTCTGGTCAATCTCAATTGGCATGAATATGTCGAAATTGATCAACGATACTTCCGTCCTACCGAAGTTGAAAAATTATGCGGGGACACAAAAAAAATAAGGGAGACACTTGATTGGAAGCCGCAGGTAAATTTTAAAGACCTCGTGAAACTTATGTTGATAGAAGACCTCAACAAAGAGCTTATTGATCCGCAAAAATATGGCCTCGAAAAGCGACACCCACTAACAGCCACTTTTATTAAAGAAGTTCCATAGAAAGTCATGCCCAACCTTATTGGAAAAAAAATAGTCGTTACTGGAGGCTCCGGATTCCTCGGCTCGTTCGTAGTCGAAACACTTAAGGCGCGTGGAGTCAAAAATATCTTTGTCCCACGCTCTTCAGAATACGATCTGCGTAAATGGGAAAACTGCAGAGAAGTTGTAAAAAACAGCGACATCATTATTCATCTCGCGGCTCATTGCGGAGGGATAGGATTGAATCGCGAACATCCGGGCCAACTATTCTATGATAACGCCATTATGGGTATTCAACTCATGGAAGCGGCACGACTTGAAAATGTGGAAAAATTTGTAACCGTAGGAACAGTATGCTCCTATCCCAAAATAATATCAGTTCCCTTCAAAGAAGATGATTTATGGAATGGTTATCCAGAAGAAACGAATGCCCCTTATGGTCTTGCCAAAAAAATGTTGCTTGTTCAGTCACAAGCATATCGGCAAGAATATGGCTTTAACGGAATTTATCTTCTCCAGGTGAATCTTTACGGTCCACGCGATAATTTCGACCCAGCATCATCCCATGTTATCCCTGCTTTAATAAAAAAAATCGCCGATGCTAAAACGCAAAAAAAAACCTCTGTTGACGTGTGGGGGAGCGGTACTGCATCGCGCGAATTTTTGTATGTAGAAGATGCCGCGGAAGGAATTGTTGCGGCAACAGAAAAATATGACCGACCAGATCCGGTCAATCTCGGAGCAGGCTTCGAGATAACCATTCGGGAACTTACTGATACTATTTGCAGTTTGATGAATTTTAAAGGAGATATAAAGTTGGACGGCACAAAACCAGATGGACAACCGCGGAGAATGCTTGATACTACACGTGCACAAAATGCTTTTGGATTTAAGGCAAAAACAACCTTCGAAGAAGGACTCAAAAAGACCATTGAATGGTACAGAAAATATCATAATGAGCAATAAAAAATTATGAGACGGAATCTCCTCATTTTTTTTCCATATTTCGCCGTTGCTAAATTAATTCCTGCTGACAGCCGTGATGAATGGGAAGTTATTTCCATAACCGACTTACTTAAAAAAGGCACGATTGGCCTTGTAAGGTTTCTCAGGGAAAAAACATACGATACGGTTGTTGTTGCCCGGCCGGACATATCGAGAAAAGAAGCAAAGTACTACCTGCTCGGCATCTTATTTATCGCGGCCGCACGCCAAAAGTACCTTATTGGAAATGATCAAAAGAAACATTCCATCTCCTGGAAAAAGTTTATTTTTATCGACACTCCCGAAATAATTCTTGAAGGAATATTTTCAGTATTTTTTCTCATCCTTAGCTGGATATGGCTCGGATTTTTGTGGGTCTTTTTCTCACTTACTCAGCACCGGAATTTCAAACAAAAAAATACGAAACATATCGCATATTTTCGTACCGACGACTTTGGTGAGATCGCTGTAGGAGGATCTTTTTCCCATGTTGACGGTTTTAGAAAAGGTGCCCAAAATTTTGGGTGGAAGATATTTTTCATCGCACACGCTCGCCCCATCAAGGATACGAATGTTGCCGCTTTCATTATTCCTTTTCCTCATGACTTCAATACCCCAGAAATTCCTGAGATATATTACGGTTTCCGTCTCCTATGGAAGTCGCTCAAAATTCTCAAACGGGAAAAGCCAACATTCATATACCACCGCCATACCGCTTTTCAAGCAACCACCCCTTTGCTCGCTCGCCTACTCGGAATTCCCCTTATACTTGAATACAACGGCTCCGAAGCCTGGGTGAAAGAAAAATGGGGCCGACTTTTTATGCGGAACTTATGTTACGCCTTTGAAAAGGTGGCATTTTTAGGGGCGGATAAAATCGCTGTTGTATCGGATGTGCTCAAAGACGAACTCATTACACGCGGCATTGCGCAAGAAAAAATCATCGTGAATCCCAACGGAGTAGATCCTCATCTTTTCCATCCTCAAGTTGATGGCTCTGCCATGCGGAAAAAATACGGACTGGAAAATAAAATAGTAATTGGTTTCATTGGATCTTTTGGTCCATGGCACGGCGTAGAGGTGTTGGCTCGATCCATAAAACCTATCATTAAAGCTTTTCCCCACATGCACTTCCTCATTATGGGCGACGGCGCATTAAGAAGTTCTGTAGAGACGATCATCTCAGTAGACGGCGTAAAAAATGCCGCCACGCTGACGGGAACTATCCCACATGATGAATCGCCACAGTATCTTGCCGCATGCGATATCCTTGCCTCACCTCACGTTCCCAATGTAGATGGAACACGCTTTTTTGGCTCGCCCACCAAACTCTTTGAATACATGGCCATGGGCAAAGCCATCGTCGCCTCAAATTTGGAACAAATTGGAACTGTTTTGGAAGATGAAAAAACGGCTCTCCTAACAAAACCCGGCGACATTCATGATTTTGTAAAAGCGGTAATTCGACTCATACCCGATTCTGAATTTCGAAAAAAATTGGGAGAAAACGCTCGCAAAGAGGTTGTGCAAAAATACACCTGGGATCAAAATGCCAAGCGAATCATCCACGCTTATGAAAATCTTGTGGGCAAGCAATAAATAACTCTTATTTTTATGCCGCCGTTCATCTATCTCGTTGGAACCATTCTGTTCACCGTCATAGCCCAAATTATTATGAAATGGGCCGTGCCAAGTTTTGGTCCTCTTCCCGAATCTGCCAGTAAACTCCTGCCCTTCTTTTTCCGACTCATCACCAATATTTATTTCGTGTCGGCGCTTTTTTCCGCACTCCTCGGTTCATTTTGCTGGGTTTTTGCCCTCAATAAATACGCCCTCAGTTTTGGATACCCTTTCATGAGCCTAAGCTTTGTGCTGGTTTTTTTGGCATCCCATTTCATTTTTGGAGAAAGTATTTCAATGCTCCGGTGGGTAGGTATGGGCACCGTGATCCTAGGAGTATTCCTCATCTCCAGGAGCTAAGGAACCTCTGAAAAAGCCCTCGCCTATTGGCAGACAACCATAGCAGAGAGATCATTCCTCTGCTACAATGCGCCATGCATGTCAAATCACTATTTGATTACTGGCGGAGCCGGATTCATCGGTTCTCACCTCGCGCGAGCCATCCTGGCAAAGGGAGATCTTGTGACGATTTTTGATAATTTCAGCACGGGTCAAAAAAAGCGCATTCCACAAGAAGCCAAACTCATTGAAGCAAGTGTTACGGATAGTAAAGCACTCAGCACCGCCGTTAAAAAAATGAACGGCATCTTTCATCTTGCGGCACTTCCCAGCGTCCAAATGTCCATTGAGAAACCGAAAGAAACTCACGCCGTAAATGTAGATGGTACCCTCAATGTGTTCTTGGCAGCCAAAGATGCTGGGATACAACGCGTCGTCTATGCTTCTTCCTCGGCTATTTACGGCAATCAGTCCGCGTTACCGCTGAAAGAATCTATAACTCCAGCGCCGCTGAGTCCCTACGGTTTACATAAATTGATGGGGGAACAATATGCGGAGCTCTTCCAAGGTCTCTGGGGAATGGAAACGGCATCTCTTCGATTTTTTAACGTCTACGGCCCAGGCATGAATTTAGAGGGATCCTACTCCACCGTTATTGGAATTTTCTTAAAACAACTGGCGCAAAAAAAACCGCTCACCATTACCGGAGACGGCAAGCAAACCCGTGATTTTGTGTATATTGATGATGTGGTTGAGGCCAATATCCTCGCCATGAATACAAGAAAACTTGAAAAAATGCCGGTCATGAATATTGGCAGCGGAAAAAGTTATAGCGTGAATGATATCGCACAGATTTTGGGAGGGGAAACCACTCATATCGCACCTCGCGTGGAGCCACACGATACCCTTGCCGACATTCGGCTCGCCCAAAAAGAGCTTGGCTGGAAGCCAAAAATAAAATTTGAAGATGGCCTTCATGCCACGCTCAGTTGGTTTAAAAGCACCGTGGAAGTGCCCTAGATTTTTTACCATTTTTATGGAATCGCCCGAGTTAAGCATCGTTATTCCCGTTTATCGGTCTTTCCCGTTTATTTCCTGTTGGTCGCGGTCACGCTATACTGGGCAGGACTCCTAGCCATTAAAGCTTTTTATGCATCTCAGCGTGGTAAGTCCCGTTTATCAGGGTGAAAAAACCGTTACCGAGCTCATGCGGAGACTCGTTTCGGCCATTTCTCCTCTCACCCAAGATTTTGAAATTATTTTGGTGGATGACGGCAGTAAGGATCATTCCTGGAAAATTATTCAGGATTTGGCGCAACAAGAATCACGAATAAAAGCGCTTCAATTCAGCCGCAATTTTGGCCAACACCATGCCCTTACCGCCGGGCTGGATATTTGCCAAGGCGACTGGGTGGTGATGATGGACTGCGATTTGCAGGATCGTCCTGAGGAAGTTCCACGGCTCTACGCCAAAGCAAAGGAAGGATTTGATGTCGTGGTAGCGCGACGCGGAAAAAGAAAAGACGGTCTGCTTAAAAAATTCTGCAACTGGGCATTTTATAAAATTTTCAATTTTTTGACCGGCATGCAGTACGATCCGCAAGTTGGCGGTTTTCGCATCATGTCCAAAAAAGTGGTGATAGCCCTGCGTACCATGCGCGAACAGCACCGATTCATCAACGGCCTCATCCACTGGATGGGATTTCGCACGGCAAGCGTGGACACCGAACATGCGGCGCGTTTAGATGGTAAAAGCACCTACACCTTTATAAAACTTCTTAAGTTCTCGCTGGAAATCATCACTTCATACTCCGAAAAGCCCTTGAAAATTTCAGCGCTAATAGGATTCATCATCGCGCTTTTAGCCTTTGCTTTTGGCGTCGCAATTTTTATAAAAGCGTTTTTCTACGGCACGCCGGTTTCCGGTTGGAGCAGCCTTATTATCTCTCTCTATTTTTTAAGCGGCGTCATGATGATGGTGCTTGGCGTACTCGGAATTTATCTTGGAAAAGTTCTTTCGGAGGTTAAAAATCGACCTCTCTATGTCATCTCCCACGCTATTGGCGTTGATACTTCCAAATGAGCACTGAGCCAAAAGTCATAAACGGGATTCCATGCTACGCTCCGGAATTAGCGCACGAAAATAAAGACTATCCGGCCGATCATTTTGAACAGCTTTTTAAGTTAGAAGCCAAACACTTCTGGTTTCGATCACGCAACAAGATTATTCAAAAACTGTTAACAAAATTCCTGCCACCTCATAAAACCTCCAAAATATTAGAAGTCGGTTGCGGAACAGGCTATGTATTAAGCGGACTTTCAAAATTCCCCAATTACCGACTGACAGGTGCGGATTTACACATTAAAGGCCTTATTTTCGCCAAAAAGCGGCTTCCTCAAACACCGTTTGTTCAGGTGGATTTTCGCCGTCTCCCCTTTTATCATGAGTTTGATGCCGTTGGCGCATTTGATGTTTTGGAACATATTGAAGAAGATGAGGAAGCCATAAAAAGCGCTCACCAAGCACTCAAGCCACACGGTTTCTTCATGATTACCGTTCCGCAGCATCGCTGGCTTTGGAGCCAGCAGGATGAGGCGGCCTACCATAAACGCCGGTATACACGCCGTGAACTTTGCGAAAAGCTTAAAAAAAACGGTTTTACGATACGCTTTTCTAGTTCGTTTGTTTGCTTTCTTCTCCCCCTCATGCTCATTTCAAGGCTTCGTCAAAAAAAAATATCCGCCGGCCACAAAGAAAGAGAATACAATTATGATGAACTCCGCATCTCACGTTTTATAAATGTAATACTGAGATGCGTTATGCGCATGGACGAATGGTTCATACAGCATGGTATTTCACTCCCTTTTGGTGGTTCAATTATTATTGTTTCACAAAAAAAATGAAAACAATATTTCGAAAAACTAGCGTCTGGATTTGGATCGCCTTCGTATGCGCTCTCTTGCTGCGTATACTCATTCTTTCACAAACCCATCATGATCTATACTACACCGGGATTGCTTCTGATAGCGGCAATAAGGCTCTAAATTTATCCATGGGCTACGGGCTTGCCTCCGGCGGCGCAATAACGCCACATCCAGAGGAGGGAAAGCGCCTTGTAGATCCCGTGGAACACAAAAATTCAATCACCCCCAACAGTTATTTTTATTCTGCTCATGAAGTTCCTGGCTATGCCATTATGCTAGCCGCAAGCTGGAAAATTTTTGGCCAGGAACGTTATATCTATCTCCAAATTCTGCAGATTATTTTGGATTCGCTCATGGTCTTTTTTATTTTTTGGATTGGGAAAAAGCTCATACATCCAAGCGCCGGCCTCATTGCCGCTTTTCTTTTTGCATTTTTCATCCCTGAAGCACGCTCCGCCGCCGCTCCTCTTCGTGACGTTTGGCCTGTTTTTACGACCGTCTTGGTTTTAGCGATTCTCGTCAAAACTCAGTACCTCAAGTCATTTAAAAAACGTCTTCTATGGTATGCCATAACTGGCGCAATTTTGGGGATAGGCATTCTTATTCATCCTATTATCCAATATCTCAACATTTTTTTGGCCCTAGCACTGCTGACATATCAAAAAAAGAAGGAAGCATTGATTTTTTTTGGTATCACAACCATCATGATCTACCTCATTCTTTCACCGTGGATCCTGCGAAATTATCAACTTTTCCACAAGTTTATCCCGACTCGTGATGCCGTATGGCAAGGTGTTTGGGAAGGTTGGGGGGAATTTCCAGACAATCCCATGGGAGCCATCTTCAGCGATAGAGAAACCTACTACCAAGTAACAGATGAATATGGTCCTCTTAATTTACGGCACACCAGCCTATAATGACGCGCTGAAGCAAAAATCATTAAAGGCGATTAAAAAATATCCTGGCTGGGTAATCGGAGCAACGCTAAGGAGAATTCCAAAATTCTTTTTCACTCAGTACCATTATCCTCCAACCGGCATGGCATCTTGGATCATCATGTTTATGAATCGCTATGCCATAACTATTTTACTTATATTCGCGCTCATCGGGGGATGGGTGCAAAGAAATCATCTTCGTAAACTAAGCATACTTCTCGTTGTTCCTCTCTATTTTTGCGCCGTTCTTATACTTCTTCATGTAGAAGCAAGGTATGTACTTCCGGCGTTCATACCGTACTTTCTGTTGGTCGGCGGTATGATTCCTAGGCAATATGGCAGAACCTAATTTCATTATCGGCGGAGCAGTGGCGTCGGGAACAAGTTTTCTTTCGCACACGATAAAAGATCACCCGCAAATCTATCTGCCTAAAATAATGCGGCCGGAATGCGGTTTCTTTTATAAATCATGGGAGTTTTCCAAAGGGAAAGATTATTACTTGCAACGTTGGTTTACGGAGGCAAAGGAACAAAAGGCAGTGGGAGAAAGATCCTCGCTCTACTTCCATGGAGATTTTATGGATGTCCCAAAACGCATTCATGACATGTACCCGGACATGAAATTAATTTTTTGTTTAAGGAATCCCACCGAGCGGGCCTACGCCAATTATCGTTTTACGGCGCTATGTGGATTAGAAAACTTATCTTTCCAGGACGCCTTAGAACAAGAAGAAGATCGGGAGAAGCAGGCAACCGGAATATGGGCCGAGATTCGGCCGTTTTCATACCGAAAGCGCGGCCAGTATGCCGATCAACTCAAAGCGTTTTTTGAGGTTTTTCCACGCCGGCAAATTCTCTGCATCAAGTCCGAAACGCTCTCAAAAAAAACGCCTGAAATTCTTAAACAGGTTTTTCATTTTTTGGGTGTAGATGAAAGCTACATGGCTCCTCCACAAGAGAATTTTACCTCGCCCAATGTTAAAAATTTATGGGTCCAAACCCTCTTAAGAAAGTGGCTGAGAGGCCCAAAATTAGATCAAATCACCGAAAACTACCGTAAAGGCAGCCGCACGTGGACAGAAAAAATTGCCGGATGGAATCTTACGGAAGGCAAAAAACCTATGCCTGCAGAAGACCGTAAAAGACTTCAAGACTTTTACTCATCCCATAACGAAAGACTCGCCAAACTGCTGGACTGGGACGTATCTGATTGGTAGAATCAGCCCGTTCATGAACCAGGTAGCACTCAAACGTGACGACTCCTTTGCTAAAACCATGCTCATCACCGGTGGAGCAGGCTTTATTGGAAGCAATTTTCTTCGGCATATCTTCCCTAAAAACCCAGATTGGAAGTTCATTGTCCTCGACGCCTTGACCTACGCCGGGAATCCTTCCAACATCCCAACAGAAATTATGGAAAGCGACCGATTTGAATTTTGGTATGGATCGGTTACGGAACCCTTGCTTGTGGGCAAACTCGTGCCGCGTGCCAACTACATAGTCCATTTTGCCGCCGAAACCCATGTGGCCCGCAGTATTTTTGATAACACCCGATTTTTTGAAACCGACGTCATTGGAACACAGGTCATGATGAATGCCGCTTTAGAAAGCAAAAAGCTCGAACGGTTTATTCATATCTCAACATCTGAGGTCTACGGAACGGCACGCACAGAGCCTATGACCGAAGATCACCCTCTCATGCCGACTTCCCCGTATGCCAGTGCCAAATGCGGTGCAGACCGCCTGGTGTATTCGTACACACAAACGTATCCCGAGTTGCCCGCCGTCATTTTACGTCCCTTTAATAATTACGGAGCCTACCAACATCTCGAAAAACTCATTCCTCGTTTTATTACCAATGCTCTGCAAAATCAACCGCTACGCGTTTACGGCGATGGTGAAAACAGCCGAGATTGGCTTTATGTAGAGGATACTTGCGATGCCATTGAGAAGGCACTCCACGCCGATAAAGCAAAAATCCGAGGCGAGTGCATCAATCTTGGGACCGGCAAAAGTACTACTATTTTAGAAATAGCCAACTTGGTTCTGGATCTGCTCAACAAACCCAAGAGCCTCATTACCAAAATTGCCGAGCGGCCTGGTGAGGTCCGCAAACATATTTCTTCCACTCAAAAAGCCAAAGATCTCCTTAGCTTTGAAGCCAAAACTCCATTTGAGGACGGCGTCAAAAAGACGATCGAGTGGTATCAAAATAATGAGACCTGGTGGAAAAAATTGGAATGGATGAAGCTGGTGCCTATAACGCTTGGCAATGGGAAGGTAGAATTCTATTAAATTTTGGACATGAAAATCGAGTTCTTCAAACATAATCTTGATGCTCAAGATAAAAAAAATCTTCTTAGAGTTTTAGACTCGCCTTTTTTGACGACCGGCGAAACCGTCGCAGAATTTGAAAAACAATTTGCCAAATATATGTACAGCAAATTTACCGTGGGCGTTATGAGCTGCACAGAGGCGCTCCACCTCTGCTTGGTAGCCCTCGGCATTGGTAAGGACGATGAAGTTATCACCACACCTCTTTCTTTCATTGCAACCGCTAATTCCATTGAGTACGCCGGAGCTAAACCGGTTTTTGTTGATGTTGAGCCAAAAACCGGCAACATGGATGCGGCACAAATAGAACGTGCCATTACCAAAAAAACTAAAGCGATTATGCCGGTTCATCTTTACGGCCAGATGTGCGACATGAAGACCCTGGCCAAAATTGCCAAACGGCATCATCTCAAAATTATTGAAGATTGCGCTCACTCCATTGAATCAAAACGGGATGGCATCCGTCCCGGGAAGCTCAGTGACGCCGCATGCTTTAGCTTTTACGCCACTAAAAATATGACGTGCGGAGAGGGCGGTGCCATTACCACCAATAACTCCAATCTCGCCCAAAAACTCAAAATATTGCGGCTTCACGGCATGAACAAGTCCGCCGCCGATCGCTATACCAAGCGCTTTGAGCATTATGACATGGAAGTTCTTGGCTTTAAAGAAAATATGAGCAATATTCAAGCGGCGTTGCTTCTACACCAGCTAGACCAGCTCGATAAACGATGGAAAGAGCGCCAGGCATTGGTAAAACAATATGATAAATCGCTTCGTCTCATCCCGGGGATACAGCTTCTCAAAATTCTTCCGCATGTTAAAAGTGCGTATCACCTCTATACGTTTCTCGTAAAAGCATCAAGACGCGATAAGATTTTACACCACCTCCAGGATGCGGATATCGGCGTTGCGGTAAATTTCCGCCCTATTCATTTAATGAAGTATTATCGGAAAAAATACGGCTATACCCCAGGAAAATTTCCACAGGCCGAGAAAATCGGGCAAAGAACCATAACCTTACCGCTTTACCCGAAACTCAAAAATGCCGAACAACAATATGTTATTAAAACGTTGCGAGCAGTTATGGCTACAAACCAATGAGGATGAAAGAGAGCTCTAAAAATTCACCGTGGAATAATAAAAAAATAATCGTTCTCATTGTTTTATGCAGTGCCTTTTTTCAGCTTACATTTCTCGTTTTTTCTAAAAATACCACGCCACTCACCGGGCTTACCTTTGCCGAAGGACTCCTCGCATGGAACCTCACTGCCGGCAATGGATTTTCCATTAATCGTCTGGGTTGCGAAGAGATAATGCGAAAGTACCCGCCAACTCCGATGCAAAATTTTGATTTTTCAAAATGCCCCGATCCACTCAAAAAAAATCCAGATACATATACTGCCCATAATACCCCAGGTTATCCAATGCTGATCAGCGCCACTTGGTTCATTTTTGGTGAGAATAAGTATATTTATATCCAGACTCTTCAAGTTCTACTTAATGTTCTTGCAGTTTTCGCCGTTTATCTTGTGGCAAATTATTTTTTTGATATAAAAACTGCCATCCTCGGGAGTGCGATTTTAGGATTGTACCTTCCTCTTTTGCTCTCGGCATATACTCCCGTGAGAGACATTTGGATATACTTTGGAATCGTTCTTCTCTTCATCATATACCAACGGAGCCTCACCGCGCTGGGGTTCAATTATAAAAAATTCACTCTGTCAGCCGGCATACTCTTGGGAATTATGAGTCTTATACAACCTATTTTTTTCTACCTTCCGGCATTTCTCGGCGTAGCCCTTGGATCCGCTTTTAAAAGCTGGAAACAAGGGGTGGTAATTTTCTTGGGAACCATGATGTCCATACTGATTATCCTCAGTCCCTGGACGATAAGGAATTACGTCCTCTTCCACCGTTTTATCCCAACGCAAACAAGGATCGGTGCGGGACTTTGGGAAGGCATGGGTGCATTTGAAAACCCCATCGGTGCCATTCTCAGCGACAATGCAGCATTTGAAGAAGCCAAAAAAGAAAATCCAAATGTTCAGTACGGCTCACCAGAATACGATGAAATTCTGGGGAGAAAAGCCATTGCCGCCATCAAAAAATACCCTCTGTGGTTTATATCCGCCGCCATACGGAGAATTCCAAAAGTTCTCTTTCCCCTCTATATTCCACAAAAGATAAGCGTCAAAAAAATAATTCAAGAATCTAAAGCAGAAAAAAAACTGTTCTTCCTCCAGCCGATACTCTTCACTGACCCAGCGTTATGGTTCAATTTATTTGACATTTTTCTGTCACTTTTTGGTCTCATAGGCATGTGGATTTACCACCACCGATGGAGAACTCTCGTTCTCTTTTACCTCATACCCGCCTATTTCATTGCCATTTTGGCGCCCTTACATGTTGAACCGCGGTATGTTTTAGGGATACGATTCATATTCATAATTTTTGCATGCGGATCACTCATAACCCTTCTAAACTTCAAGAAAAACCGAACTCAACGTAGTATCATACCTCCATCATGAAATTCCTATCACGTTTGAATAAGGCACTTAACCTTCCGCTTCCCGCCGTTCTTGCGTATGGAAAGAATGCTCTCAAAAAAAAATTCCGAACCTGGAAAAAAGTCATGCTGGAAAAAGAATTGCAGATAACCTCCATAAAACCGACATTTCCGCTTCTGATATCCGGTGCTCATACAGCAAATTCTCACGGCGGCGCAAAAAAAATTCTCGAACATCAATTTGACCTATTAGGATCCGGACTCAAAAAGCTTGGATCACCTATTCCCTGGAACCGCGATTTCATTCATGATTTTGATTTCCCTCAAAAATTGGCGACAAAAATAGCATATGATTTTTCGGGAGGAAAAGATATAAAAGTCCCCTGGGAACTCTCGCGGTTTCAATTTTTGCCAGCCCTCATAAAAGCCTATGAAATCAATCACGATGAGACCTATAGTCAAGTCGCACGAGAGCTGATATCCGATTGGATTCTAAAAAATCCCGTTACTTTTGGAGTGAACTGGAAATGCACCATGGACGTTGCTATTCGGGCATGCAACTTCACGGTTGCATGGTATTTTCTTCGAGACTCGAAGGCGTGGAAAACAGGATCATGGCAAAAAACTTTTTTAACGTCCATGGTAGAACATGGAAAATTTATTTTCACGAATTTGGAATACGGTCCGGGATTTAACAGCAATCATTTGCTCGCGGATATTACGGGCCTCCTCTTCCTGGGGGTACTCTTTCCGGAGTTCAAAGAAGCTGATGCGTGGAAAAAGAAAGCGCTGCATGCTCTGGAAACAGAAATGCAAAAACAAGTTTACCAAGACGGCGTTGACTTTGAAGCTTCAATCCCCTATCACCGGCTGGTGTGCGAGTTTTTTGGGCTTAGTGCGTTGCTTGCGCAGAGCAATGGAATTCAATTTTCTGATGACTATCTAGAGAAATTGGAGAAGATGTTTGAATTTGTCTGGCACTACACCAAGCCCAATGGTCTCGCTCCGCAAATTGGCGATAACGATGATGGCCGACTTTTTATTTTTGAAGATTTTTTCAACTGGGAAAGGCGCGATCATCGGTATCTTTTGGATCTCGCCAAAAAGCTCTTTCCATTGAACAAAAAATTTGATCACACTGGCCGGCAAAAGCCGAGCGCAGCCTTTGTACAAGCAGGAATTTACATCATGCGACATGATGATTTCTACTGCCTTATTGATGCGGGAACGAACGGCCAAAATGGAAATGGCGGCCATGCGCACAATGATACCTTGAGTTTTGAACTGGCAGTTCACGGCCAAGATTTTATTATTGATCCGGGAACCTACGTTTATACGTCCGACCCCAAAGCACGCAACAAGTTCCGCGGTACGCGAATGCACAACACGGTGATGATCGCCGATGAGGAGATGAATCGGTTTCGATCCGACAGTTTATTTAGCATGCACGATGACGCCCAACCGAAGGTCAATCAGTGGGAATCCAATGAATCACATGATTTTTTAGATGCGGAGCATAATGGTTATCAACGCCTTAAAAGGCCGGTAACTCACCATCGCACTTTTGAACTCGATAAAAAGAAAAACGAATTTAAAATTACCGACTCATTTACCGGCCACGGCCATCACACTCTGGAGTGGAACTTTCACTTTGCTCCGGAAGTGGAAGTCAAAAAGTTAGACGACAAAATAACCGCAACGGTAAAAGGAAAAACACTTACCATTCAACTTCCGCATGAGCTTGGCGCCTCTGCAGAAATCCGCGAAGATGAAGTCTCGCCCAGTTATGGAGTAAAAGAAAAAGCCAAAGTACTCACCATCCAAAAAGAAATATGGGTGAGTCCCAAACAAGAATTTGTATTTCAATGTATCTTTTAATCATGAGGATTCTATTTATATCCCAGTATTATCCACCAGAGATCGGCGCGGCCGCAAACCGCATCGGTTACTTTGCGGAGTACATGGCAAAAGCAGGACATGAGGTTTCTGTCCTCACCAGCGTCCCAAACTACCCCGAAGGAAAAATCTACTCCGGTTTTAAAAATAAATTCACGGTGCATCAACAAAATGGGGTAACCGTATACCGAACCCGCATCTTCTTTACGCAAAAAACAGGAGCCCTAAGCCGTTTAGCGCACTATCTATCATTTGTGTCACTTTCTCATTTTTCACACCGAAAAATCCCGAAACCAGACGTCATCATTGCCACCTCGCCTCCCCTTTTTACGGGAATTATCGGCGTACTTTTCAAAAAACGATGGAAGGTGAAACTGATTACCGATATACGGGACATCTGGCCAGATTCAGCGCAGAGCGTGGGAATGGTAAAAAATCGCGGGCTCCTTAAACAAGGTCAGCGGCTGGCAAACTGGATCTACAAAAATTCTGATCACCTCACCGTCACCTCGCCGGGTATTCAAAAAAATCTGCCCCATAATGTGCATAAAAAAATCTCCATCATACCCAATGCCGCCGAGCTGGAGCTTTTCAGGCCGGATATTAACGCCCAGCATATTCAAAAACAGTGGAACCTCAAAAATAAATTTGTCGTACTCTACACGGGCAACTTAGGGCTTGCACAAGCCCCGGAGATATTTATCAAAGCTGCGGAGGAGCTCAAAAATGAAAAAGATATTCTCTTCCTCATGGTCGGTTCTGGAGTCTTTTTGCCACAGCTCCAGGAACAGGCACAACAAAAAAATCTCACCAACATAACTTTCACCGGCATACAATCACGCGCTCACATGCCAGAATTCGTGGCATCCGCAAACGTCTGCATTATCCCTTATAAAGCGGCGGACACCTTCCGCAGAACCTACCCGTCTAAAATGTTTGATTACATGGCCGGTGCAAAGCCGATCATAATTAATTTAGAAGGAGAAGCCAGCGAGCTTATTGAAAAAGCAAAATGTGGCCTCCTAGCCAAAGAAGAAGACGCCCACGACTTAGCCCAAAAAATTCTGGAACTCAAAGCCCATCCAGATCACGCCAAAAAAATGGGCCAAGCCGGCCGCAAATTTGTAGAAAAAAACTTTCGACGAGAAGTCGTTGCAAAGAATTTTGAAGCGTTGTTACTTACTCGATAGTGACAGCAACAGAGTGCCTATCTTTCTCCTGACTGTGTCAAAAATGTCACTGAGAAATTGACCAAAAGTTAGCTGCTCAAAAACCTTGCGAAATTCATCATCAGAAGAAACGGTTAAACCCTCATAGCGTCTGGAAAGCCGGAGCAAGGACCGCATCATGTCAAAGGGTTTTTTCTGGCCTGAAGCATCACTTACCTGCATGAAAGCAATATTGGTACCTGCTCTATCATTTGGAAATTTAAACTTATCTATATTCATCTTTTCCGCGGCAAATTCACCGCTAAAATCATGAAGTGTTCCATATCGGTTTTGCATTCTCGCTGAAATAGCCCAAGAAGTTTTGTCCTTAAAACACGCCTGGCTCAAAATGGAAAGCACATCTACTTTTCCGCTTCCCAAGGCTTTGTAGATCCTACTATCTTCATAACCCTCAGCTTCCTCATGTCCGTCTCCTTTGGCTTCGTCTTGTACTTTTGTAGGAGTCGTTGGTCCCATACTTTTTCTGACATGATCCAGCAACACTTTCGGCTCAAGACCAAAAAGATGAGCGAGTTGATTTACATATGTTGCGCCAACTGTTCTCACATCCTCGGATGTCATCCCCCGGATAAGCTTACGGCGGAGGTTTTTTCTTGCTGATTCCGTTTTGCAAAAATAAACTTCCCCGGGGCCGGGTTTCAAAAATCCCGCCTGGGTTTCATCTGCAAGGACAACCTCATACGTTAATCCATCCTCAAGGGCATCCGATGGGTGAACCGGACCAAAATCAGTTTTGGACCGATGGCAAATAATTCTCATCGGCCTTCCCAAAAAATCAGTATGTACGGCATTCGCAAAATCCAGTCCAGTTGCACCGAGAGGCAAAGTTTTAGGTTCATGCTTTGGCGGCGGAGTAAAAACGGTAATAGTAGGGCGAAACAGACGTTCACGTGCCAATGGGATGACACGTAAAATATCTTCGCGAGTACCTCCCCTTGTCGCCTCAATAATGCCATTAATGGCATCGTTCAAGTCTTCCGGGAGCGGGTCGTCAAGAGCGGTCATACTCTCACCTTGGCGAGGTTGAAGAATACCTCGCTTGGACCTGGCTTCAGAAACCGCATCATTGACTCTAAAATTGAGAATGCCAAATCCTTCTGACTGGATGGTGAACCGAACTCCGCGAGGCACCTTGCCTTCAATTTTTTTCACTGAACCAAAATCATCATCCACACCAAAATGCCGCCGGATATATTTAATAACAAGGTCGGCATCAGTTCCTGGTTCTAAAATAACAACCGTCTCAAATAAAGGATCAAAAGAAGTAATTGGCAAATCTTGAATGGTGAGTTGCCGCAGTTCTTCATTTCGCTGGAGAGTGAAGTCAGCAAGCCTTGCTGGAACAATCTTAACCTCCTTAATACCATTCAAATATTTCGTCCTTCTTTCTCCGGGTTCCTCCTGTGGAAGAATGGACATAAGCTGCTCGCGAACGGTAAAGCTCTCCATATCCTGCGGATCAACTCTTGTTTCATCCAAATTTTTTCGGAGCCGACCATCACGAAGTGCAGTAAAATCATTCAATAACCCCTTTTGGTTAAGAATTTCTGCACAAATTTCAGTCATTTCGGCAATAGCAGGATGATCGCGGAAACCAAAGTAAGCGGCAAATCGGCAATGGAGCTCATACGTTTCCTCGGCGATAGGATCCTTGCGTTCTTTTTTCTGAGAAACAATCTTCCTCATATTATTGAGGCGATCACCCAAGAGTTTAATAATTAAAACGCTCAAACCGCGACCGGCGACAGCCGCCAAATATTTTCGGCAGGTTGCCGCAAGCTCCAACGCTCGATCCTCTTTGTAAGACTCTTTTTTGACCGCTGTGATGAGACTCCAAACTCTTCTGAGTGTCTTTTTTACAGTTATTTCCTCAATTCTTTTCTCAGTTACTACCTGCGGATCTCTATCTGCTTCTCCTTCTACATTTTCAACTTCTCTTTCTATCTGCGCAATCACCGTTTTCGGATCACAAAGCGGATCACTTGGGTCACGAAAACTGTCCTTCCATAATTCAAAAAACTCCTCAAACGTCTCAAATATATATTTTCTCTCTTTAACAGCCGGCTCCTTTTTCTTTCTTGCTCCTTCTACTGCTTCGGCAACAACTTTCCTCATCCGAGCAGACGGCCTTTTAACATCAACCGTCCCCAGATATTTAAGCCCTAGCTCCGGAAGATCATGTAAAGGACACGCCATGGCTATGGATAATCTCGTCCGACCCGCATCTCGAATTATGTTGATGAGCGTTCCATGCAAATGTGACTCATGGGTAAGAGAAACACCGTCTAACCTCATAACGCTACCCGGAAAAGCCGCCGCTATAACCTCAGCATGAATAATCATTCTCAAATCAGCTACGGTAAGGGGCGCCAGAATATTTTGCTCCCGGCGTTCACGAATAATTTCCGAAGCGGCTTCAAAAATTAATTCACGAAATCTGTCTGTGAGAATATCGTCCGGGGCTCTTCCTCCCTGCGGCGCTTTACAATGGGCGACAAGTTCTGCGACAAGACCTGGAGTTATTTCTGAAATTGGACTACTCGTAAGTTTTGCACCCATAAAAATTGTAATTGAGGTCGGCCTGGTTGTTGATTATATAATCAAAAAACCTCTTAGGCAAGCGGTTCCTGGCGACAGCCACTAACAAAATGGCATCGCAAAGTTTAAGATAAAAAAGTAGGCAAATAGCATACTATGAAAGCATATTTGAGTCTTGTAAAGGAGGTACTGGAACATGGTGAAAAGAAGGAAGACCGTACGGGCACGGGCACCCTTTCTATTTTTGGCATGCAGAGAAAATACGATTTGCACGAGGGTTTTCCGCTCGTTACCACCAAAAAAGTTTTATTTCCGGCGGTGATTCGCGAGTTGCTTTGGTTTTTGCGCGGCAGTACCAACATTAATGACGGGCTCAAAGAGCACACGCCCATTTGGAACGCCTGGGCCGCGCCCGATGGCGAGCTTGGCCCTGTTTACGGCTCCCAGTGGAGAAAGTGGGACAAGTTCACATGGGATGAAGACAAAAAGGCCTATGCTAAAACTCATGTGGATCAAATTCAACAGGCGCTCGACCTCATCAAAAAAAATCCTGACTCTCGGCGCATCATTGTAAACGCCTGGAACGTTGCTGATATTGATCGCATGGCCCTACCGCCGTGTCACCTCCTATTCCAGTTTTATGTGGCCAATGGCCGCCTGGACTGTCAATTATACCAGCGCAGCGCAGATATTGCCCTGGGCGTGCCCTTCAATATTGCGAGTTACGCCGCACTCATGCAGATGATGGCGCAGGAGTGTGGGCTCACCCCAGGCATTTTTACACACACCCTGGGCGACGCGCACATTTATTTGAACCATGTGGAAGGCCTGCAAGAACAACTCAAGCGCGAACCGCATCCCCTGCCCACTCTCAAAATCGCCAAAAAACCATTTTGGGATTTGAAGTTTGAAGATTTTACGCTGGAAAATTACAAGCATCATGACTTTATTAAGTTTAAAGTGGCAGTATGAATTTTTCTTTGATCGCGGCGGCAGATAAAAAACTTGGCATTGGCAAAGACAACAAACTTCCGTGGAATCTTCCCGGCGACTTGGCCTACTTTAATAAAATCACCAAAGGCAGCGGGAAAAATGCCATTATTATGGGTCGCAGTACATGGGAGTCACTCCCGCCAAAGCGGCGTCCGCTCAAAGACAGGCTGAATATTGTACTCACCCATCAAAATGATTTAGCGCTTCCAGATGGCGCATTCAAAGCCTCTTCCCTGGATGACGCGCTCAAAATTGCCGCACAGCACAACGCCGAAGAAGTTTTTGTGATCGGCGGTGCCAAAGTTTTTGCTGAGACTATTGCTCATCCCAGCTGCCATCAAATTTACCTCACCGAAATTGATGGGATTTTTGAGTGCGACACCTTCTTCCCACATATTGATCATCAAAAATTTAAGAACATAAGCGCCGGGCCAGTGCAGGAAGAAAACGGCATCCGCTACAGCTTTGTAAAATACAAAAGGTTGCCCTGATATCCATCAGGGCATTAATGGCTTAGCCTCGCTTCGACAGCTCGGCATGATGTAACGCTTTTGGCCCCAAACGTATTATTCTATGGCTGAGTTAAGAGAGTTTCTCAAATATTATCAAGCGTACAAGCAAAAAATCTTCAACTATCTTTTGTACCGTTTGTCTTTTGATCGTGACACCGCGGAAGATTTAACGTCGGAAATATTCTTAAAAGCGTATGAGCATTTTGATTCCTATGATGACAAGAAACCATTTCAGGCCTGGATCTATACCATTGCTCACAACCATTTCATAACCTACCTACGCCAAAGAAAACAGACCTCGCCCATTGAAGAGGCAGAGCATAAGACGATTCCACACACCTTTGTGGATTCCATTGATGCCCAACTCACTATGCAAAAAGTTATGAAGCAGATGCAAAAATTGCCGGAACTCGAACAGACTATTTTAGACCTCCGCATGCGGGAAGGCTTATCCCATGCGGAAATTGCACAGATCGTGGATAAAAAAGAAGTTACCGTTCGCGTCATGCTCTCGCGTGCACTCGGTACCCTTCGGGAAAATCTCACCGGACTCGCGATTTTATTTATCTTTTTCTATGGAATTTCCAACTGATCCACAATTCGACTCCCGCATAGAAAAAATCATGCAGGAGCTGCCGCGCCGTAAAATGCGAAAATCCGCCGAGCTCAAGTTTCATGTTCGGCTTTTATGGCTTCATGTAAAGATGCACACGCCACGGCTCATTCGGCAAACTGCGCCGGTTTTAGGAGCGTTTGTTGTTATCATTTTTATTTCGACGCTGGCGCTTTCGTGGCAAAAAAATATTCCGGTTATAAGAGAGCAAAATCCCATGCCGCAATTTTTAGAGAATACTCCAGCAACTCCGGTAGCTCCGGCAGCTCAACCTCAAACGGCGCCATCCATTAAAAAGAAATTTCAAGATACACCAGCCGTAACTCCAGCAGAACCGGCTCCTCCGCCAATCCCAGAATCCGCGCAGCCGACAGCCACCTTAAAGCAACAAGCACCATCTACGCCCGAAGAGGAGCTCATTCCCGAAGAATCGGAGGGTGAGTATGGCGATGAAGAATATGGGGGTTATGGCGAAGCCGAAAGCGAAGCGGGAGAAGAAAGCCTTCCGCTAGAAGAAACAGCTCCCACACCGCCAGGTGCAAGTATGATGACTGCTCCTTCAACCTCTCCTCAAGAAAAACAGGCGCAAGATCAAATGGCGCAAGCACAGGCCAAAATTACGGCCGCGGAAAATGCTGAGGCTTCAGCCAAAACAAGCTCACCGCAAGCCGCTGAAGCGCTAAAATTAGCCAAAGAAAAATTAGCGCAGGCCAAAGAAGCTTACGGCCAAAAAGATTATTCCAAAGCCACTTCTCTAGCCCGCGAAAGCATAAAACTCGCGGAGCAAGCCGCTCAATAGATGGTCTGTTGGTAACAGTGTTCACAGTAAATAACTTCCTCCCGCTCCGGCGCGTAGGTCGTTTCAAATTTCACCGTGCAAACTCCTTCATGGCCATGTTCCAGTTTTTTACACATACACTGCCTCTGCCAAAGCTTACGTGGATTACGCAACCGCATCCTGGCTAAACGTCGGCAATCAAAACAACAGCGCGGAATAGGATATTTTTGGCTTCTGTAAAAGGCTAATTCCTGTGCCAGAATCCGATAATTTTTGCCGCAACTTTCACACGCTAAAACTTCCTGAGTAATAGAATCTGGAATGTCGCGAATATCATCCGCAATATTTTGTACCGTCTCTTTACCATACGTCCCCGGCAACTCATCCTGCCACTGCCACCCCTTTGCCACCACCTCCTCCTTCGTCATGGGATACCAAAGTTGCGCGGTTGTTTCGTTATAAGCCGACTGGCTGTACTGAATCGGGAAAAACTCGCCATACTCTCCGTCCGCCTTCATTTTTTCAATCGCCTTTTCCTTCAGCTCAAAATATTCTTCTTTGCTGTATGACTTATTTAAGATGCAGTACTGCTTATGGTTAAGCCCAAAACAACCAATGCAATCTTTACTGCTATACGAATCCAAGCAGTAAGTTAAATCCGTCACCTGCCACAAGCAGAGGTAACAAAAACGCACATTATAGGCATTGGTGCCAACCACGGCGCCCTCGTAACACAGTTCTGCACCAACGCCGAACATGTAAATGTCATAGCAGTACTTCACCCCCAGCTGCATCTGGCTACAGTATTTTGATTTTTCAATATCGCTACAGTCAAAGCAATAATGCGAGTCCTTAGCATTATAGAGATGATCCCCAAGCGAATTTTCCAACATATTATTTTGGAGGTAACGATATGTGTGCTTTTTTTGAAGCTCACCAAATTGGCGCAAGTATTCTTTTACGGTTTGCTGTGAGGCTAAATTCATCGCCGCCATTTTTCTCTGATATTCCTCCTGCGTCAGCTGTTCATTCATAAAACAGTATTTTTTGTTTCGCAGTCCGGTGCACATAAAACAGTCCATACAGCCAACACAGTCGCGCAAAAAATAACTTGTGGAGCAGTTGGAACAGTCCTGACACCATCCCAATCCATAGCATTCCTTCACATCAATACACTCATAACAAACTTCGGACTGATGGCAGTAGTGAACATCCACGCAGTTTTTGGCCTTCTTAACGCCATATCCGTAATAGCAATCCTCCGCAAAAGTAGCATGAAAAATCAAATAGCAGTTTTTTTCTTGCCCCGCGTGATGAGTGTACTCGCTGTTTACCGCACCAATATCTATCGAAACACAGCAGTGAGGAACCGCTAATTCCAACTCGTGAATCTGCTCAAAAAACGAGCGATTCCAATCAATTTCACGGCCAAATGAAGTGCAGTCCCACTTATCACTCCACCAGCATTCCACGCAGTACACCGGCCGCGGATTCGTAGGAGCCAGCTGAGCAATTATTTTTTTGCCGCACAGCAAACATTCCCGCGGATACAAGACGCGCTCATTGCACCAAGCCATACGCCGCATTTCGCGACATGGCGGACACCAAGTCGGTTCCGGAACTTCAATCTTGGCATAATACGCACGATCTTCCTCGGCGATCACAAAATCTTGCTGGCAATTTTTGCATAGAGGCACGCGGTTTATTGTACTATAATGCCGCCTTTATATGAAAATTAAGGCATTTTTAGAGGAACCCGCTTTAAGATGATTGATGTTTTACGAGTGAGAAAAATGAAAGCCAGCGGAAAATTTGATGGCACCGTACATGAAATGCTGGACCCAAAAACAGTTTCATACGAGAACGTAATTCATCTTAATACACTCCAACCTAGCGTTCCTAGAAAAAATAGCGCTCAACAACGAAGAAGCAGAAGTCAAGTAAAGTGCCTTTAGTATACAATCAAACTAATCCCCAAATTATGAAGAAAGATCTTTCGCTGTACATTCACATCCCCTTTTGCAAGATGATTTGCTTGTACTGCAATTTTTTGACGTTTGCCAACAAAAGCCAGTGGATTCCGCAGTATGTTGATGCGGTGTGCAAAGAAATCGCGGAGCGATCGCAAAAATTGAAAAATTGCCGCGTAGTCACCATCAATTTTGGCGGCGGAACGCCAAGTCTCATTGAGCCGCTCTTCATCCAAAAAATAATCCGCCATGCAAAAGCTTTTTTTGAGGTGGAACCGGACGCGGAAATATCCATCGAGTGTAACCCCGAAAGCGTGGACGAAAATCGCCTGAAAATTTATCAAGAAGCAGGCGTAACACGCTTTTCTTTGGGAGTGCAGAGTCTCAACAAAAAAACGCTGGCACGCGTGATGCGTCCGCACGATAGCGCCACTATTTTTAAAGCACTCTCGTATATTAAAAATGCCGGCATCAAAAATTTCGGCACGGATTTTATTATGGGTCTGCCAGGGCAGACGCTGGTATCATTTCAGCAAGAAGTTGAAACCATTCTGGAATACCAGCCCGCACATCTCTCTTTTTATTTTCTCTCATACGACACCAAAAAAATTGATATCTTTATAAAAGAATGCCCCTGCGAAGACGAGCAGATAGAGATGTACGAATGGCTTTGCCAAAAGCTTAAAGCGCATGGCTTCACGCATTATGAAGTCTCTAACTGGGCGCAACCAGGCTTTGAATGCAAACACAACCAGCGATGTTGGGAGCAAAAAGATTATTTGGGAATCGGCGTTGGCGCACACTCCATTGCTTCCGGCACTATGTGGGAAAATCAAAAATCTTTTGACGGCTATTTAAAAAATCCCATGAAGACGTGCGAAGAAATGCCCATAGATGCCGATCTCAAAAGAATGGAATACATCATGCTCAGTTTGCGGACGCATCGCGGGATGGATCTTGAGTGGTACAAAAATTTTGGCGACATCAAAAAACTCCTCCAAAACGCCGAGACGTATAAAAAATCAGGACATCTCAAAAAAACCGCCAACCGCCTCATAGCAACAGAAAAAGGCTTCCTCATCCTTGATCAAATTACTCAAACGCTGCTATAAATCAAAGCACCATGCCAACCAAAAAAGTCACGATAGAGATGAATGATCAGTTTAAACAAGCTCTCCAAATCATGGAAAAAACAGGAGAGCATGCTTTTATCACAGGGAAAGCCGGAACCGGCAAATCTACGCTCCTTTCCTACTTCATCAAACATACCGAAAAATCTTTGGCCGTTTTGGCGCCTACCGGCGTTGCGGCACTCAATGTGGCGGGAGAGACCATTCATTCTTTTTTCAAATTTCTTCCCAATATAACTCTTGAAGAA
>JBBTWV010000066.1:0-40961 GCA_038062615.1 Patescibacteria group bacterium
GTTTGATGCAAATATAATGGACCAAGACGAACCTTTAAGACCGCGCTTTAAAATCGAGCGAAGGCGACTTTCTTCCGACGAGTCAGGGCAAAAGGAAGTGGCCTCAAAGGAAGATTTTACGCCCGATAAAGTCATTTACGCCGAAATTGATGATGAGATCACCAACGTTTTTGATGTTATCAAAAGAGTTCGCGGAAAACGTATTGCGCTCGTGATTCCCAAGAGGGCCATCATTTTGCAAAGTATCGTCAATCTCAAAATCCTCAAAAAAAAGATGGACGAGCTGGACAAAGAACTCGTGATCGTGACGACGGATATTCCCGGGCTTCAACTGGCGCAAAAAGCCGGGATTCCCAGCATGGAACGGCTATTTGAAAAAGACAACGAAGCCAAAATTCCCCTTCCTCCGCCGCCGCTTCGCGGGCAAAGACCGCAGCGTATGACAGGCGAAAAAGTTTCCCTTTCACAGGTTATTCGCCAGCCTGAGTCCCATTTTTTAAGTTCTATGCTGGGACGCATCAAGGAGCGTATCAAAAAAAAGAGGATGGAGTCCAAGGGGACCAAGATTGTCTTTGTGGCACCAAACAAACAGGCCCTGTTCACCCTCATTTTGGTGAGCGTGCTCCTGCTCTTAACCGTCGCCTACATTGCTCTGCCTGGAGCCACTATCTACCTTACTCCCAAATCCAGCGTGCTGGACCCTTCATTTAATGTGACCTTTTTGGATTTCGAAAAAAATCGCGTTCTATTGGAAGGCGTCTCGGGCAGCGGTTCCATTATTCTGGCAAGTTATGCCGTGAGGCCGCCGGCTATCCAAAAAAAGTTTATGCATAACGCCACGGGGAAAATTTTCCACGGAGAAAACGCCCGCGGAACCGTTACCGTTACCAACCTAAGTTCAGCGCCGTGGGATCTTGCCGCTACTACGCGGTTCCAGACACCAGACGGTTTGATTTTTAGGACGCCGGTGGCTGTGCGAGTTCCTGCGGCCAGCGCCACCGCGCCAGGAAAGCTAGAAGTGGCAGTGGTTGCCGACGAGTTCGATGTGAACCATCAAGTTATTGGTGACCGCGGCAATATCGGCCCAACCAAGTTCACGCTCCCGGGATTAAAGAATGAGGAAAATCGCAAAAAGTTATATGGCGAAAGTTTTGCGCCGATGGTTGGAGGAGTTACCGAAACGGTAAAAGTAGTGAGCAAAGAAGACATTGCCGCCGCTCAGGAAGCGGCAAAACGCGACATCATGAATAACGCCGCCGAAGATCTTAAAAGATACCTTGAAGAACAAAATCTCATTAAAAAAACGAATCTATCGCTCTTGCAGGATCGCAACGCTATAGAAATTTCCGAACCCAGCATAACGGTTCAAAGCGACCTCATTGGAAAAATAACCGGCCAGTTTGAAATAATCGCCAGCTATAACGTGAGCGGCGTGGCCTTTGATCGGCGAGAGCTCGTGGATGCGCTTAAGGATAGGCTCACTTCCCGCACCGATCCCGATAAAAAAATTCTCAAAGTGGAAGAAGATGATGTGAGTTACCGTTTTTTGGATAAAGATACGAGCGCCGGACGCCTACGTCTTACCGCCACCATGCGAGCTATTCAAATTTATGAACTGGATCCCGAAAAAGAAAACGGCCACCGGTTCGTCAAAAAAATCACCGACCACATTTTGGGCATGAGCGTAAAAGATGCCCAGACTTATCTGGAACAGCAGACTGATGAGATTTCTAGGGTAGAGATCACCACCTGGCCCATTTGGGCGCCGACGATCCCTAATATTGTGGATAACGTGAAGTTTGTGATTCAGGAACAAAACGATTTGCAGTAGCCTAAAAATATGATATAATTCACTAATAACAAAAATAAATTTTAACAAACAAAATTATGGCGAAAGCTCAACGCAAATTTTGGCACGGTGCCCTTCTCATTGTTTTGGTTTTTGGAATCGGAGTGGGTGCACACTTTTCCACGGGGTCTGTTTCAGCTCAAGATGCTGTTCAACTCGACCTGCCAGCTGATTCCGCAAATGGAGACAGCGTACGACCGCTGGAGAGCGGAGCCAAAAATTTTAGTAATGGGATTGATTTGGGGAACCCTTTGCCAAGCGGTTCACCAGGTTCTGCCACCCAGCCAGTTCCAAATTTTTCTGGTATCAATGCGCCATGGTGGGTTAATTCAGTGGGTCCTGTTGAAGTTCCTGATGATTCTATTTTTCACGGTCTGGTGGATGTACGAAGAGGCCTCATTAATAATGGGCCGCTCTTTGGAGCCGGAAACGCGCCGGGTAACAATGGTACGCTCACCATTGCCGCAGACGCCGCCAACCCCAATACCAATATTGCTGCCAGCCCAGGGAATACATACGTTGATCTTGGCTCCTTCCTTTTGACGCTTACAGGCAGAACGAGCATAACGGTGTCTAAATTTATTTTTACCAAAAGCGGATTTGCACCGGACAACAACATCGCTCGTTTGGAACTCCTTTCTGGAGATATTATAGATGGAACTACCATTGGAACTACCAACACCAGTTCTGCCGGAGTTTTCACCATTACTCCAGGCACTCCAATAAGTGTTTTAAGCTCGCAGGGAAGCCGAAAATTCCAACTCTTGGGTGACATTAGTGCGGCAGCTGCCGTTGGAGGTGATTTCACCTTGGCCCTCACCGCTCTTGAGACAAAAGATGCCAATGGAAATAGACTCACTATCAATGTTAATGGATCCAATTTCACGCTGAGAAGAATAACTCTTGCTGCCGCACCAAAGCCTGATCTCACCGTAGATTCGGCAACTCAGTCAGTGGCTCCGGCAAATCCTACGGCAGGAAACGCCGCAACCTTTACGGTGAATGTTAAAAATTCTGGAGCCGCGAATGCAGACATGAATACTATTAAATCAAAACTCTGTATTAATTTGGGTAATGATGCTGGTACAACTTGTGACACCGCCGTTACGTTTAATCACAGCGGTACCCTGGCAAGTAATGCCACGGTGGCAGCTACTTTTGCATGGACGCCTGATGCCACACAAGCCGGCAATCACTCCTTTACGGTTTGTGCGGATTCAACAGCAGGATTGGCGGAATCTAACGATGGCAACAACTGCTCGTCCGCAAAAGCTTTTTCCATAGCAGCGGCGGCAGGAAGTACCGTTACCTTTACAAGAAACCCCGCTCCCCTTGTTACAGAGGTCATTCCGGCAGGAGCCAAAATCCCCGTCCTGCTTTTTGACGGGAAGGCGAGCAGCGGAACTTCACGTTTGAGTAAGTTGTATGTAGAACCTACTCCTGGCGGAGGCTCCCCGACGCTCGCCAACTTCATACTACAAAGGAAAGACGCCGGCGGCATATGGAAAGATTTAGCAGCTGTAGCTGCGGCCTCGAATGTCGGATCTGCTGCGGTTCCTAGATTCGTTTTGTCATTTAGCATTGGAGGCGGCACGGCTAACTCCGATATTTCTACATCAAATGTAAACTTCCGCGTCCTGGCCGATGTAGCTTGTGCCAATGTGCCTTCGAGTATTGATTTTATTGTAAGGAGAGACACCGATGCTTTCTTTACCACGGCGCCAACGGTTGCCCGCAGCGGTTTTGCCCCAGTCATCCGTAACATAGCAATGTGTGGCGTAGGCGGAGGCCTCCCTCCTCTTGGTGGAGGCGGCAATCCTCTCATGAATTCTGTTTTGGGCAGCGGAATGTACGGTGCTTCTGTTTTAGGAAGTGATTCATTTGGGACATTCAACTTCTTTGGCGACACGGCCAAGTTGGCTCAAACATCTACTCTATTAGAAATGGCCGTACCTGCCACCGGCGGAAGCGTCCTCAAAAATCCTGTAACCATTTATGATGATCTCTATATTCATGGAGCTGGCACCGCCGAAGAGCCAGGTGACATTATTATCGAAGGAGCTATTTATGCAGGCGGCACAGGATCCCTTAGTATTGCCTCATCCACTCAAATAAACGGCGATCTTCAAGTATTAGGAACCGTCGAAGTGGCCGTCCTTACGGTGAGTCAAAATATCACCGTCAGCGGAAACATCTACGCCAGAAGCATCGGGCAATATTACCGAGTTACCAATAGTTCTTCTTCCACTTCCACTGCCGGCACAAAGAGTGCCACGGCCAGTTGCGATGCTGCCGGCCCAGGCAGTGACACCAATGACATTCTCATTTCATGTGGAGGAAGATTTACGAATGCCACGAATACTGCTTTTGCCGGTACATTCATGAGCGGCGTTACATGTACGGTATATGGAACGCAAAGCACAACCACCTCACGTACGCTTCAAGCTCAAGCGGTCTGCTTGAATCCTGATGGAGACGGCGAAGCGAATTTGACGGGAAATCCGATAGAAAGTCTCTAGCCCTTGACTCAAATGGCAAATGAAGTTGGGCCAGATCAGATTGTCAACAAAAGCAAACCCAAAGATGGGAAAGAAGATCAATGCGTAGGCAATACCTGCGTACAGTCCTCCCTCACCTCTTTGGGAAATGTTGAAAATGCCATTGATGGTGCGGAAAAGCCGCCGGAAATTCCTTCGGTCACAGAACAACTTTCACGCATTTTAGAAATCGGCGAGACGGCTTATGCTATGGGATCGTTTCATGCCAACATGGATGAACATCAAATGGAAGAGTTATGGAACGCCTACCTACAAACCATTGATGATTTTCGCTTGGCCTACGCCAATCTTCCATCCCTCAGGGAAATTGATAATGAATATAAGCAAGCTATTTTTAAAGCCATGCGCAATAAAGATACTTCGACCCTTATAGAAATCTTTGATACGGAAGCAAAAGAATATAATGAACCTGGCTGGGAAAAAATTCCCGGAGTTAAATTTGGAAAAGGATTTTTTGAAGCAGGCAAGCAACTCGTGCAGGGAGGATCAATTCTCGGAGAATCCATCATCAAAGCGCCGGGAATAGGCGTTTCGGAAAATGAAAAAAAACGCGCACGGCAAATATTAAAAACCGTTGGGAATTCACTCCTCAACTTTACTCAATTTGCTCAGAATTATTTTCGGATTCCGGAATACGAAGCAGCGCTTGCCAAAAATAAATTCAAACGGAGCGATTTTGATGAAGAAATCGCAAGAAGATATGCATTCGATGCCGCCACATTTTTTGCCGCAAGTCTTGTAAAAGTTGTAGCCGTGCCGGCTCAAGCTGCCAAAGCTTCCGGTGCCGTGGCACAAGCCGCAAGAGTGGCAGAAATAGCCGGCAGAGTCATTCTCACCGAAGTTGCTCCAGAGGTGGCGGAATACGCATCAAAAGTGGCTGCTCGCAAAGAAGCAGGATTGTAATTGGCCCATCTCAACTTATTTGGCTGATGCTTTTACCTTTCCTTCACACTTTGTCTTCAAACTGCCATTTTTAATCTTTCCACACATCTCTAAACTCTTCGTTGCCAAAGCCTTTAAATAGATATCGCCGTCTTGAAAACTTGGAGGTGTCTCTTCCGATTTTTGAGGCTGACCAGAAACCGTCTGGCCGCTTGGAGCTTCTTCCGCCGCTGGCTTTTGGGTATCTTTTTTACCAAAACAACCCGAGAGCAAAAGCGCAGAAGCGAGCGCAAGAATGAGGAGTGATTTTTTCATGGGAGGTTGCGCCCTTTGGGCACGTTATTTATAGCCTCGCTGAGGCTCGGCCTGTTAGAGGCCAAGCTGCTTGCGGATTTCTTCGGCCTTTTGAGCGTCCTCATCGGCTTTAGAAGCCTGTTGCTGGCTCATTTCGATATCTACCCAGTCTTCGTAATGTTGCTGGGCCAATTTTTCCAGTTGAGGAACATGCTCCTCACCAAGTTCGGCAAACTTCCGGCGCTCTTCTTCAAAAATCCTTATAAGCTCATCAACTTGTGACTGCTTCAGTTTTGGAATGGACTGAACAATGCGTGCTTTTTCGTCTTTGGTAAGAGAAATGGAACCTGCCAATAAATGCAGGAAGTACTGTTCATCAAAAGAAAGTTGATGAACCGGAACTTTTATATGCAAGACAGGCCCAAGCTTGGCGCCAAGTTGAAAGTTGGCAGGCTTGCTTGGCTTTGGTGGTGGAGGAGGCGTACCTCCCATGTCACCCCCTTGGCCAGCCATCATCGGATCGTCGTAACCGCCTGGCGGCGGTAGAGGTGGGGGCGGCGGAAAACCTCCGTTATCCCCTGTTCCTTGCTGAGCAAATGGATCATCCATACTGCACAAAATTCTACAACAAAGCTTTTCAGTTGAGAAGAGGAAATAAAAATTTTCTATTGAATAATCGAACTGCTGATAATAACTTGTATACATGCAATCAAGATGGTTCAAATTAAAGGCTCAAGCGATACAACTCCGAGAAGAAGGAAATTCCATTGGAGGCATTGAAAATAAGCTCCAGATACCACGCTCAACTCTCAGCGGTTGGTTTAAAAATATAAAAATATCTCAAAAACAACAAGAAATACTTCAAAATAATTGGAGAAATGCCCTTAAAAAGGCAAGAGTAAAAGCGGCTTTATGGCATAATCATCAAAAAATAAAACGACTCCAAGAAGCACGAGATTCTGCGAAAAAAATTTTAAAAAATATTGATATAAATGATAATACTATCCTTGAGCTTGGCCTTGCGCTTCTCTATCTTGGCGAAGGAACAAAAAAGAATGATGAAACTGCGCTAGGAAATTCCGACCCCAGAGTGCTACAGTTTTTCCTCGCTATTTTAAGAAAAGTTTACAATGTGCCTATTGAAAAAATTCGCTGTCAATTAAATCTTCGAGCAGATCAAAATCCAGAGGAAATAAAACAATATTGGGCCAAAGAGCTGAGATTACCAATTGAAAGTTTTGGATATGTGAGCATTGATAAAAGAACTAAAGGAACAAAAACTTTTGCTCATTACAAAGGCGTATGCCAAATAAGATGCTCAGCAGTGGAAATACAAAGAAAATTAATCTATCTTAGTAACCTATTTTGTGACAAAGTTATCCAAGAATATTTGGGCGGTTAGCTCATCTGGCTAGAGCGCCTCGTTGACGTCGAGGAGGCAATAGGTTCGAATCCTATACCGCCCACCAGATAAAAAAATACGGGCGATTAGCTCAGTTGGGGCGCCTGCGGCTCATCAAAAGCGCGTTGCGAGACACATACTTGTAGATACATCCGGTTAGAACAAAGAGATCCAAACTTTCGGGCGATTAGCTCAGCTGGTTAGAGCGTACGATTCACATTCGTAAGGTCAGTGGTTCGAGCCCACTATCGCCCACCAAAACACATGCGGCCAAGCAAGTTGCCGAATATTTGTAATAAGTATATAATATACACAGGCAATAGATTAAAAAAACGAGATGAAAACAAAAAATCAAAAGCAAATAGCACTCGTGGTGCTCTTTATTCTTTTACTTCTTGGATTTTCGAGCGTTTTTGCTTCAACGACTATATCCACCGACATTAGCATGGGAGGATCTTTAGTTGTTGGCGGCAATGCCAGTATTACCGGCAACAGTACTGTAACTGGTAACAGCACCACCACAGGCAATACGACTGCATCAGGCAATATAGCCATTGCGGGAAACAGCACGATTGGTGACACATCCGATGACACTGTCCAAATAAACGGATCGCTTGTTGGAAACATTTCCCATAAAGCCACCGCATCCATCACCCCGACACTCAAAGGAAGCGTTACCATAGCCGGCGGTACATCGTTTGGCAGCCTCTATATTGAAGGCAAGTATGCCTATGTCGGAACCACCAACGGACTTTTTGTGGTGGACATTGCCAATCCGGTTGCGCCAGTTGTTATAAGCCAATCCCTCCTCAACAGTGTTGCTAGCACAACAGCTTCAATGCATAAGGTCGGCAAATATGCCTATATAACAAAAGCAGGAACATTCTTTACACTTGATGTCTCAAATCCTTACTCACTAGCGAACTCTTCGATCCCAGCAGTGTCCATAGCCACAAGTTCAAAAAGTATTTCGATTAGTGGCACCTATGCCTACGTTGCCGCCTCAACGAATGGATTAAAAGTCGTTGATATCAGCGCACCAGCCACTCCCGTTCTCGCGGCAACCGTCGGTTCCCCTATCACGGACAGCTCGGGATCGGCAAATGGAATTTATGTCATCGGAAAGTATGCTTACGTCGCAAACACAACAAACGGATTGCGGGTTGTGGACATTTCAAACCCTATCTCTCCTTCCGTGGTTGGGACATATTCCGGGGGAAGTCTTTCGGCGGATGATGTTTTCACGGTCGGAAAATATGCGTATGTCATTGGAGGCGACGGCCCTCTGCGAGTCATTGATGTTTCCAATCCGGCATCGCCCACGCTCACCGCAACCTATACCCCTACCTTGAGCGGTGTTAGCCCGGAACAATCGTTACGAAACAAAATCGTGGTTGAAGGTAATTATGCCTATATCTCATATAACACCAGTACCGATGCGCGCATGGAAATTATTGATATTACCAATCCGGCCGCACCTACATTTGTGAATAGTTTCTCCATATCCGGCGGTGGATTTGAAACGGTGGTTTCCGGAAAATATGCCTACATAACGGATGCAACAGCAGGCCAGCTTAAAATCGTTGAGCTCGCGGGATTGACGGTACCGACACTCTCGGCGGGTGCCGTGGAAACCACCAGCATTATGGTGGATGGAGATGCCATCGTGACCAATACGCTGAATGTGGGAACCTCCTTGAATGTGGGTAACGGCGGAATGCATGTACAGGGTGTGCTGGCCTCAAGCGGGCGGAAGCAGTCATATACGGCGACGACATCGGCAACCTACACCGCAACTTTTGAAGATGACGTCATTGCCGCCAACGCGACTTCTGCTCCCATTACCGTCAACCTGCCTTCTGCATCAAAAAAATCCGGCACCGTTTTTACCGTTATAAAAACAGACGTCAGTGCTAATGCGGTAACCATTGATCCCAGCGGATCGGAAACCATCAATGGCACCTCAACCATCGCTCTTGCGAATCAATACGACTATAGAACAGTAACTTCTGACGGTACAAACTGGATAACCATTGGACAGCCGTAACGTGCTTATTTTACAATGGGCCAATGACTCATGTAACGCCATCTGAACGTACCGGACTTGAAAGAAACATTTGGCTCTTAAAACTCCACCGCATTGATGCCTTCATTTTTATGGGAGCGGTTTTTGTGGCGTTTCAGATGCATACCGTCGGCCTTTCGCTTACTCAGGTTTTAATTGGAGAGGCGATTTTTTCCCTCACTTGTTTCCTTTTCGAGATACCGACCGGTATTTTTTCCGATCTCGTGAGCCGGAAAAAAACACTCATCATGGCGCAAATAAAATTGATGGCAACTGGAGTGACTGTTCCAGTTTCTTCTACCAACCGAGGAAGTTGACTTGCGGCGGTTGCGACACTTGCAGACATAGATATGGTTTACTCATGACCCAAAAAGAGTAAACTCGCCTTAGTTATTTTTAACCAACTTTTATGACATTTTTGATTGCCGGGCTCGTACTTATCCTCATCATCTTTTACATTATTTACGCGGGCTTGATCGGCAAAAAAAACGCCGTTATGGAGTCTCTTTCTGGCATTGATGTGCAGCTGAAAAAACGCCACGATTTGATTCCTAATATTTTGACGCTGGCACAAAAATTCATGGATCATGAAAAAAGTCTTTTAAGTGAGATTACAGAGTTACGCGCGGCTGTTCAAAAGCCTCTTACGGAGGCCCAGGGCGCGGAGCTCCAGGAACGCTTTGACCTTGAAGCCCAGCTCAATGCAAAAATGGGAAAACTTTTTGTGAATGTAGAAAATTATCCGCAACTCAAGTCGGACCAGACCATTCTTCACGCGCAAGAGACGTACAACGAAGTTGAAGAACACATCGCCGCTTCACGCCGCTTTTACAACTCATCGGTGACCATTCTCAACAATGCCGTCAAAATCTTCCCAAGCAGCACAGTTGCGGGAATGTTAAACATTCAAGAGATGCCCTACTTTGAGGCCAGCGCAGAAGATAAAAAAGAAGTGAATGCCGCAGACTATCTCAAATAATATTATTTTCACCGAAAAGGAGCCCTACGAGAAGGGCTTTTCCGTTATTTTTGACCAGTATATAAAACCAAAGTTGCAATCCTTAGAAGAAAAAAGGGTAGAGCTTGAAAAAAAATATACGCAGAGAAAAATCATAAGCATTCCGGTAATAGCGGGAATCACGGGAGTTTTTGGTGTGCTCCTGGCTCTTGGAATTTTGCCAATAGATAGGCTCCCCGTTTTTCTTTATATCCTGGCCATAACCGGCGTGCTGTGGTGGATGCGAGGACCCGTGCGAGAATACACACGGCTGGCCAAAGAAAATATTATTCCCGAAGTCCTCAGATTTTTTGGGGACTTTGTTTACTCTGTGGATGACGGCATCGAGCCGCAAATACTGCAGCAATCACGCATTATGCCAACATACGATCACTACGATCATGAGGACTATTTGAAGGGCACGTATAAAAATGTTTTCATTGAGATGAACGAAGCGAATTTGAGAGTAAAAAGAGGCAAACATACCTCTACGGTTTTTAAAGGCCAGCTCATCCATTTTGTTTTGAATAAAAAGTTTACAGGGCAAACCATCGTCACTACCGATTCCGGCAAGTTGGGCAATTTTTTGGGATCACTTTTTTCTGGCATGAAAAAAGTGGGGCTGGAAGATCCTAAATTTGAAGCCATGTTTGAGGTGCGCGGAACCGATCAAATTGAGGCCCGCTACTTGCTCACCACGGCTTTTATGGAGCGCCTCATAAACCTCTCGGAGCTTTATCAAAACCACAAAATTCAGTGCAGCTTTTTTGATAACACCCTCTTTATTTCCATTCCCTCAACGCTCAATTTATTTGAGCCTGGACCCATTGGGGTATCGGTTTATGACACCGATAGCATCCATACCTTTCTTAAACAGATGCACTACGTTTTTGACATTGCCAACCAGTTAAAACTCACTAGCACCACTGGCCTTTAAATCTCTCTATGGAAGTTCTTCATTTTCACGCACAGCGCTTGGCGCATTTACGCCAAAAAATCATCATGTTTTTGATCGTGGTTTTTTTGGCAGGCATAGCAGCATTCCTCGTGGGCAAGGTTACCCAAAATGCCTATCACCGCTGGATTGGCTACAATGAGACGGAAACAGCGCAAGAAAAAGCGGCACCAAAAACCGCAAATGAAATATCTGCGGAAGAATTAACGTACACGCAAAAATTGAAGCAGTTCTTCGTAGAAATCAAAGATGCCTCCAAACAAAAAATTTCCCAAGTCGCTAAAGAGAGTGATACGATTCAGTCATTTATCCATTTTCAAGAAAGCGTTTTTATTTTGATAGATAAAGCGGCGTTTTGGATTCCATTTGCGTTTGCTTTTATCGTTTCATTTTTCCTGATCCACAAGCTCATAACGCTTAAGCAAAGCCTTTTTGGCGAAATTGACCCAGCGGTGAGACATAATATTGAAGCCGTGATGGTGCAGGTAAATGAACTGGAGAAGAAAGTGCAAAAGTTAGAAAACAGCTGAAGCGAGGTTTGGGTCTTGCGGGTCCCAAACCGAGCGAAAAAAGGGAGGGGGCGCGAGTGTCGAGCCTAGCGAGACCGAGCGTAAGAGGGGGAACCGTAGGTTCCCACAAAAAAAGCGCCGACCATTCCTGGCCAGCGCTTTTGACGATCATTTATTTCTTCACACTCTTTTGAGGCTTCTTTTGATCTTTGAGATATTTGGCGACCGCTTTTTGAGTGGCTTTACCATAAACGCCATTGACGCTGAACTTCTTAGGAAGGTAACCCTGAGCTTTAAGCACTTGCTGAAGCTCTTTTACCTGTTTGCCCTTTGAGCGCACCGTCAATTTTTTGAGCAGCACATCGAGCCGAGAAACTTTGGCACCGAGTACAACTCCAGGGATTACATTGTTCACGCTGTTTATACTTCGTCCTGAATCACCACCACCCACAGAAGGGGCAACAAAAGTAATAATCTGACCTGTATCTGCAGCGGCTCTATTTACCACTACAGAATACGTCGTTGTAGCGCCATTCTCTGCGGTTACCAAAAAGGATAATGGATTGGCACCGACAGAAAGATTCAAGTCTAAGGCTACTCCCGGTTGTACTACAAATTCACCCATCGTAATTCGCGCGAGCGGATCGCTGGCTGTGAAAGTGAGAGCGAATCTATCCACGGCATTATTAACGTCCAACGTGTATGCCGCAATATTAGGAGCAAACGCCGGGCTCAAATCGCCGCTCGTGTTTTCCGTAAGAGAAGCAAGCGTAGAAACCGAATTCAGCACTCTAGGAGCTGCCCTATCCACAATAATTCTCTGGCTTCCAACATAGATTTCATTCAGAGAGAAGGTAAACATAAAATTATTTTCACCAATATCAAGATCGAATGCGGCTTCGGTTCCTGGCTCAACCATACGGGTTCTTTCACTATTTTCCAGTTGAATAAAGACCGTATCAGCAAGACCTTCCGGCAGAACCGGAACAAAAGTCACACTGTCCTCATCATTGTTGGCATTAATAAAATTCTTGAATGATGCAGGATCATAAACCGGATCAAAATCCTGGACGAGGTTTTCGCCAAGCTGCATCATGCGGACGGAAGGCGTTACCGTAATGGTAACCGTACCTTCATTAGAATCCTCCGTGCCGTTATTGGCGACAAACGTGAAGGAATCAACTCCCGAAAAATCATCGTTCGGCCCGTATTCAAATGTTCCGTTAGGATTTATTACAAGGGTTCCTTGAGTTGGCATATTGGTTGCCGACACCAAAACAACATTGCTCCCATTGGCATCCACAGTAACCGCTTGAGCCAATAAGCCGCCTTGCACCACGCTAAACTGTGCATCCTGCGCCACAGAAACAGGCTGTGAGCGAGTCACTGACACTGAATATACATCCTCGCTCAGCTGAGTATTATCTGCCGACATAGGGACCAAAATAAATTGGTTATCACCAACCTCCAATGGTGCCGAAGTAAATTCACTCAGAGCCATAGAAGTTCTTTCGGAAGTTGCCAGCTGAATAAGATCATAATGATCCACCGCGAGATTATCGGAAGAGAGCCTGAATTGTGCAAAGGCATCGCCATTCTTAGCCGAAACATTGTAATTAAAGAGTTCTTGATCAAAGTTCGTAAGAAGGTTGTTCTCAGAACTATCAACCATTACTTCAATTCCACCTACGAGAGGTGCATTGCTGACGTCTTTATGGATTTCTAGAGGATACCGTCCCAAATAACTGCCCTGGGCGTCCCTAAGCTCAACATTAAAATAATTATTGGCGGCGGGAACAGGAACCTGGATGGGTGATCCCGGCGTACCCGCAACAGCGGAGCCCTCAGACGAGCGAACAACAATGCTCGTTACCCCTTGGTCATCAGTTTCAGCAATGACATTCACGCTCGTAGTTTCGTAGGGAATATCATTCAAAATGGCCATCATTCCGTTAAATGGAAACGCCAATTCAAAGCCTGGAGCGCGAAGATCCGAAAGCTGCGCCTGAGCTCTATCTACAAAGAAGAATAAACTATTGAGAGGCTCATTATCCTGTGAAAAAAGAGTAAAGGTAAAACCATTACCGCCAACATCCAGCGGGAAAGTTATGGCAGAGGTCGGCTCTATGGTCGTTACTTCTTCTTCATTTTTCTGGACCTGGATGGAGGCAATGAGTGGACTTTGGGCATCTACACGGAAGGTTATCTCCGTCTCGGTATAGGCCGCCACAATGCCATTAAAATCGAGGTTCAGCGGTAGCTCAAAATCTTCGGCAAGATTTTCATCCATATCAATCATGGGTATGAGCTGGACGTTAATCGTCACCGTGGCCGGCGCAGAATCTTGGGTTCCGTCGTTAACAACAAAAGTGAAAGAGTCCTGGAACTCAGCAACGTCTTCAAATGAACGGTAAGAGAACATTCCATCCTCTTCATCAAAAACAAAAAATCCATTCTGAGGCTCATCCACGACGCGGAAGCTCAAAAGAGCATCTTCAGCATCGGTACCAATCACCTGCCCATCAAGATCACGGCCAGAAAATACCGAAAATTCTTCTGACACCGCCACTGGTGGCGCGTTTACTTCTGGCTGAGGAATTTGAACCGTAAAGGTGTTATTGATTTCATCCAGCTCGGCAACTTCATTAGAAGAGTCGGTCATAATTTCCATGGCAAACGCACCTTCCGGAATATCAAAAAATGCAAGCACGTCTCTTTGTTCACCTGCCATCAAGCCAGCTATGACTCCTCCAGCCCCCGCCGTTCCGATATTTTCTGCGTTGGCATTATAGTAATTGATCTGTGAAAAAAAATTAACGGTAATATTGTCGGTTCCGGTATTTTGGACCGTAAACGTCATGCTGCCAAAATCAAAATTGGGATCGGCTGAGGTAATAATAAGGTCTTGATTCGTAGGAAGCGGCTCAGCAGCGTCAACATTCAAAGTATTGTTAGTTTCATCAGTTTCAGAAATTTCATTTGGAGCATCGGCAACAACTTCAATAGTTACGGTACCTTCGGGAAGATCCAAAAAAACAGGCTGCTCAAGTTGGGCTCCTGCTGCAATTCCACCAAATAAGGTAAAGTCAGAGCTTCCAAGAAGCTCCCCGTTTTCTGCTAAAAAGTTCAATTCGTTATTCACATTCACCGTGATGTCATCAGTTCCATCATTGCGAAACATCACATCAATTCTTCCTGCAGAAAAAACAAAATTTGCTGAGGGAAGTGTAAGGTCAATATCAGAAGGAGGTGGGACAGGAATCATGAGATCCATGACATTATTCGTCTCGTCCTCTTCCTCCTCCAAAGCAGGATTAAGAAACACACGAATAAAATCTGTTCCCTCAGGAAGCGCAGGAGCTTGCAATGGCAGTGAATACATTTCCCCAGGCAAAAGATCATCGGCGATATTAAATCCCGACATTCCTAATTGAGTTGGATTGTCTGGATCCGTATTATCCATGTACAAAAAATCCAAGAAAAAAGTCTGAGTTATTTCTTCGGTACCTATATTTTTTATGCTGACATCAAGAATCCCATCAATAAAAGTGGCTGACTCTATGCGCAAATCGATGGGGTCTCCCTCGACGGCCAAAACTGGCTTAAGAGAGGGGAAAAACACCGATACGAGAAAAACCGACAGTGTTACTGTAGAAAGGAACTTTCTAAAAGTACCCATATTGAAAAGGGGATAAGGGATATTGGTACCTTTTATAGCAATAACACCGCTAAATGTCAAGTCTTTACCTGTAAGGCATTTATATACAAGCACTAGTTAAACCAAAAACAGTCAATAATTGACTTATTTATCTAAACCTCTGAAAAAATTCCAGATCGCAGTACCAGTGAAATTAGGCCAAGTATGAGGATAATAGCTGTGATCATATTCGGCGATATCCACATTATGAGGACACCAAATAAGAGGCGCATCGGTGCTGCAGGTATATTGGACGCAGTTGCCTACGGAAGGCTCTACTTTTACCGTTTTATTATTGCACTGATTTTGATTTTTGAGTTGGTCACGGGCAACTTCTCCATCATGAAAAGGCACTAAGTTATCTTTAGGGTTATGCAGAATCATGGCGGCCACCGGACCCGTGCAAGAACCCGTCGTCGTCCCACCACCAAGGGAGGCAATACCACGGATTGTGTCCCCACGGGCACACGCCAAGCTGTTGGTAAACCACGCACCCAGTGAATGGCCAACTACAAAAATGTGATCCATATCAACACAATAACGAGTAGAGAACTCTTTCAGCAGCTGGTCAAAAAGCGCAAAATCCCGCAAGTTATTGGCTTTATCGCCGGGGCTGCTCCATGTATAGCTGCTGCCATTTTTTATGCCGCTGGGGTAAACGATAATCGCCTCTCCGCGGGAAGGTTTTTCAATACCATAATAGCGACGCACCATTTCGTTGGAGTTGGTGCGTCCATGAAATGCAAAAATTAAGTTTTTGGGAATATTTTTTTCATAATCAGAGGGAATGACGGTAATGTAGTTGCGTGCAACGCCATTCACCACCGAGCTCGTAGGTACTTTTTGTGGAGGATCCTTGCCGCAACCCAAAGAATTGGTGACGCGATGGTTTTGAGGCTGCTTGGTGCCCTCCTTCATGAGAATAATTTGATGCAAAATATAAGCTGCCTGTTCACGGGTAATTTCTGTTCCGGGCAAAATGGCATATTTGGAAAAAATGTTGTTGGTATGCGCAAAATCAACGAGCGCTTGGTACCACTCATCATTGGGATTATTTTGAGGAGGAGTTAAAGAACCAGCTTTAAAGCCCATCGCAAGGGCTTCGGCAAAAAGAACATTATTGGATGGACGAAATCTTCCATCCGGATACCCGCTCACGATATTTTTCTTTTTGGCATAACACACGTAGCGCACATACCAACCCGTTTTCACATCCTTAAAACAGCTGGGTGTAGCCGGCACGGCCACCTGGTCACCCAAATAGACTCGTAGCAGCATGGTAACCATCTCCGCACGCGTCACTTTATTTTTAGGGCCAAAGGATCCGTCCTCATAACCGCTTACCACACCCCGCTGGGCTAAAAAGGAAATACTCGCTCGATAGGTCTCACGAGCGGCTAAAATATCCGTAAAAACTGGAGGTGGTGCTTTTTGGGCGTCGCCTTGATGAAGAAAAAAAGCCGCACCGATAACGGTTCCAAAAACAGCCCACAAAATATTTTTTAGCATCTTCACGCATCCTTATTATACTGTTCGCCATTCATTTTGTTACTATAATATACGCGAAGACCTCATTCAGTCGCCAATCGCGGGGACGCTCTGGCTCCTTCACTCGGTCTTCGCGGCCTCGCCGTGCTCGGCCTAGCAAGGAAGAATTAATTAATAGTGAATATGAAGACCATTGGAATTATTGGCGGAGGTGCAGCGGGAATGATGGCAGCATGCCTTGCAAAAGAGCAAAATCCGGATTCGCATGTGATGCTTTTTGAAAAAAATGCCTATTTGGGAGCTAAAGTTATTATTAGTGGTGGAGGCAGATGCAACGTCACCACCGGCATTACCGACGTCCGAGAACTTTTAAAAAATTACCCGCGAGGTGCCAAATTTTTAATGACCGCGCTGTATCGCTTTCCGCCAGAAAAAGTCATGCAGTGGTTTGAAAATCACGGCGTGCCGCTAAAAACCGAAGAAGATCTGCGGGTTTTTCCAAAATCAGATAACGGCAAGGATGTGGTTGGAGCGCTAGAAAAAGAAATGCGCAAAAAAAATGTTAAAATCTTCTGCAAAGCACCCGTGCAAAGCATTACGCAAAAGGTTGCCCCGACGTCACGTCGGGGCATTATTGGCTTAGCCTCCCCACGGCTCGGCCTAAAAGAGAAAAAATTCGTCATCACGCAGCAAGATGGAAAAGCTTACGAATGCGACGCCGTCATCATAACCACCGGAGGCAATGCTTATAGGCACACAGGCTCCACAGGCGACGGTTACGCATTTGCGCAGTCCCTAGGGCATACCATCACTCCCCTTGCCGCTTCCCTCAGCTCATTCAACGCCGCTGAACCTTGGGTCAAAAATCTTGCGGGTGTGTCGTTTGAAAAAGCTGCATTTACATTCGCGCGTGAAGGCAACTCCAAAACATATGAACGAACCGGCGCGTTTGTATTTACCCACCGCGGCGTGAGTGGCCCAGCCGTATTCGCTCTCTCTAGTTTTTGCGCCTATGAGGCCATTTCACCGCAAACATCGTGGCAGCTCACCATCGATTTTTTCCCTGATGAGTCCACCCAATCTTTCACAAAACGATTCCAGAATCTTGTCCTCAAAAATCCCAAAAAAAATATTGAAAACTTTTTAGACATGCTTCTGCCAAAATCACTCTGTGGAGCCGTCTTAGAAGTTTCTGGCGCAGCGTCCACTCTGATGGCTGGCAGCCTCAGCAAACAAAACCGAGAAAAAATAATCAGTCTATTAAAAGGATTTCCACTCACCATTATAGGACGGAGCGCCGGAGAAGAGTTTGTAACCGCCGGAGGAGTAAGCCTGAGTGAGGTAAATACCAACACCATGGAATCAAAAATCTGCCCAGGACTCTTTTTTGCGGGCGAGATTCTTGATATTGATGGATTTACCGGCGGCTTTAATCTTCAAGCTTCGTGGGCCACTGGAGCCTTAGCGGGTGAATGCGCGTCCGCATTTTTATAAGCGGACGGCTGTTAACAAAAAGTTCATAAAAAGTTTAAGAAAAGTTCATGAATGACTGCTAGGCTGAAAGAAATTTTCAGCCATTTTCATGAAACTCCTACGCTCGAATAATGTTGCCCCGACATCTTGTCGGGGCATTAATTTCTTAGCCTCGCTGTGGCTCGGCCTGCTAGATTTTTTATTTCCTATTTCATGTGTGGGATGTGCTGCTGGAAAAACACACTGCTGCCAGCTCTGCTGGGCAAACATTTCAAATCATAGGCCAACCATTCAAAAAATTTCACATGCCGATAATGAACCTGGACTGGATGGAATTATTTATGCTGCGGTTCATCAAGAAAAATCACCTCTCTCACAACTTATTCATCGTTTAAATATGACGGCGCGCAGGAAATTGGCAAAATTTTGGCGCAATTTTTTATAAACATAAAATCACCAGCAGATTTCTCGATCCTCATCCCGGTGCCTCTTCATCCACGCCGACATCGCTTCCGAGGTTTTAATCAAAGCAAAATTCTGGCTCAAGAAATAGGCAAATACTGGCAAAGTCCGGTACAAGAAATCTTAAAACGCCACCGTTACACTCCCCCGCAAGTGGAACTGAGTCGAAACAATCGGCTCAAAAATGTGCGTGGTGCATTTTCTCTCATATATGGCACCCGCATCAACCCGCAAGCAACCTACTTTCTCATTGACGATGTCTGCACTACTGGAACCACCCTTCGCGAGTGCGCACGAGTTCTTAAACATCACGGCGCCCAAAAAGTCTGGGGCTTCGTCATCGCTCGCGCCCTGTGATACCCTGCAAATAATGAAGATCGCCCTCGTCCACGACTACCTTACCCGGCTTGGCGGCGCTGAGCGGGTTTTAAAATGCCTCAGCGAGCTTTTTCCGCAGGCGCCCATCTACACCCTGCTCTATGACGAAGCCAAAGTCGGTGAGGTTTTCCCAAAAAATAAAATCATTACTTCGCGTCTGCAAAAATGGCCGGCGTTTTTACGCAAACACCACCGTTACCTTGTATCCATGCTGCCGCGGCTGGTGGAAGAGTGGGATTTTTCGGATTTTGACTTGGTAATTACCTCCAGCAGCGCTTTTACCCACGGCATCATCACTCCCACAAAGACTCATCACCTCTGCTACTACCACTCACCCATGCGCTTTGCTTGGGACTGGACGCATGAGTACATCCAAGAACAGCGCATCGGTCCCCTGCGCAAAATCGCCATTGCTCACATCCTCAAAAAGCTTCGAATGTGGGACCAAACGGTTTGTGATCGGCCAGATACTATCATCGCCAACTCACAGCACGTAGAACGGCGAATCAAAAAATATTATCACCGCGATGCTCAAGTTATCTATCCGCCGGTGGATATTTCCCGCTTTCAAATTTCAAAAAGAAAGGCTGCTCCTGAAGATTTTTTCTTGATTATCTCAACCCTTACGCCCTATAAACGCGTAGATTTGGCCGTCCAGCTCTTTAACAAAATCGGCAAAAAACTAGTGATCATTGGGGATGGACCGCAACGTGAATTTCTACAAAATATTGCTGCAGAAAATATTCAATTTTTGGGATATCAGAGTGATGAAGCCGCTGCGGAGTATTTGCAAAACTGCCGCGCCATGATTTTTCCCGGCGAGGAAGATTTTGGAATCACGCCCATTGAAGCTATGGCTTGCGGAAAACCGGTGCTGGCTTACGGCCAAGGTGGCGTAACAGAATCCGTTATTGCTGGGGTAACCGGAGAGTTTTTTCATCAACCTACGGTAACTTCCATGGAGCAGGGTTTGGCACAGCTCATCCTCAACGAAAAAAATTACGATCCGGCGGCATGCAGAAGACAGGCCGAAAAATTCACCAAGGAGATCTTTGTGGATCAGATTAAAAAAATCGTAAAAACGATAGCTTAGCTGACGTGGCCATTTCCCTCGAATAGATGGAGCGCAGCCCCCCTCCACCCGCTTCGCGGCTTCCAGGGGACGCTCGCCACATGTGACTCGCTCTGCTTCCTAAATAATCTATTCTCGAAAAATGATCCACGTCAGCTCTTTTCATTAAGTCCACTTTCTGCTATAATTTTATGATATGCCAAGTACAACAGGACTCCAACTCGAAGACCTCATTCTCAGCTCACGCTCGCTGACCCTGGAAGAAAAACAGGATTTGCTTAAGCGGCTCGATACACTGGACGAAGACAAGAAAACAAAATTGCGCGAAGTTCTTGAACGAGAATTGCAATCCTTTCAAAAAATGGATCAGATAGCACTTAGGGCGCTTCAAGAGTTCACCCAAGATCTGAGGCCACTGACGCAAGCACTACAAATATAAATAAAAATATATGACAGACAACCCTGGAGAAATAACAAATCAATTTAAAAAAGCTGCCGAACCGGCGCTTGATCAAGCAAAGCGTGAATATGCCGAGGCTAAACTCCCTGCTACCAGCGCCACAAGATTAGCGTATGCAACAGAAATATCCGATGCGCTTGATGCTCTTCAAGATGCAGCTGAAAAAGCCAGAGAAAATATCGAAGCAGCGTTACAAAATCCTGAACTCACTCCTGAACAACGCCAAGCGCTGAGTGAAGCTTTTGCTGATAGGCTCACCTATGCTCTAGAAAAATTAAAAAGAAATCTGCCAGAACCAGAGAGCGACACCGATACCATTGATCAAACGAGAAAAGAGCTGGACCTCATTGGTAGATTTGCAACCTTAGGGCCAAGAGATACATGGAAAACACGACTGAGCACACAAGTTGCAAAATGGATTGCCGAAATAAAGCATGACCCAGAAGCTGTTGCTGCAGGTATTGTTGCCGGAATAGAAGGAGCACGCGCCGGACATGACACCGAAATACAAACACAACAAGCAGAAGCTGAAGCGGCGGCTGTAACGGCAGAAGGAGTACGAACGGCTCAAGCACAAAGTGGTGAATTGGTAGCTAGACCGTATGGCGAGGATGGCGCTATAGAACTTGTGAGAGCAGATCAAGTAAACGAGCAGAAACCACAGTAACAGTCACATATTTTTTAGACTTTTCCCTGCTATGGTACAATCCCTAGCGCTTCTTTAGCCTATACCATGTCCCTCTACAGCAAATATCGCCCTCAGAATTTTGCCAACCTGGTGGGCCAGGAGCACATTCGCATCACCCTCCTGCATGAGATTCAAAAAGGCACGGTTTCGCATGCCTACCTTTTTGCCGGGCCTCGCGGGACGGGGAAGACTTCCACGGCGCGACTTATTGCTAAAGCGCTTAACTGCGAAAAAAAGAATGCCGAAGGTGAACCATGTGATGCCTGCAACTTGTGCACCACTATTAAAGAAGGCGGACTCATTGATGTGATTGAAGTGGACGCTGCCAGCAATCGCGGCATTGATGAGATTCGCGATTTGAAGGAAAAAATTAAATTTGCGCCAACATTGGCCAAGTCAAAAACCTACATCATTGATGAGGTGCATATGCTTACTAAAGAGGCATTTAATGCGCTTTTAAAAACCTTGGAGGAACCTCCCGAAAATGTGTACTTTATTTTATGCACCACGGAAGTCCACAAAATTCCCGAGACGATTATTTCTCGCTGCCAGCGTTTTGATTTCAAGCGGATTGATATGAAGACGATTATGACGCGCCTCAGTTATATTGCGCAGATGGAAAAAATTGAGGCCGAAGAACAAGCTATTGATCTCATTGCAAGGCACGTAGAGGGTGGTTTACGCGATGCCATAGGGCTTTTTGAGCAGATGGCCATCTCTGGAAAACTTTTGGCGGATCATGTGCGCGTGCATTTGGGAATCACTGGCCACGAAACCATAACGGCGCTTTTGGATGTATTAGAGAAAAAAGAAACCGCTAAGGCACTGCACTTAATTAATGAGGTGCACCATGAAGGATACGACTTAACGGCTTTTGTGCGTGAAGTTTTAGAATGCCTGCGCGAAAGGCTCATTGCCGGCGTCTTAAAAACGGGACCTGGATCACCTCTTTGGCTGGGAATGATTGAGCGATTTGAGGAGGCTCGCGACATGCTTCGCAACACGGTTATTCCCCAGTTACCACTCGAAATTGCGGTGATAAAAATTTGCGGTACGACGGGCACAAGCCCGCTCATGGAAAGCGTAAAAGAAGAGAAAAAAGAAGAGGTAAAAAACGAAGTACCAGCAGCAAGGATAAAAGCAAAAGTTGAGGACGCCATTGAGACGGCGCAGGCTCAAAAAGGCGAAGTAGAAACCGCACAGACACTCAAACAAGAAATTGAAATGGAGGCCTATAAAGGCGATGGCAAAGTGGTAAAGCTGTGGCAACGCGTGCTGGAGAATATCCAGCCACCATCCCTACGAAGATCCATGGCCGAGGCCAAAATTGCCGGAGAAAAAGACGAGACATTAACCCTGCTCTTCAACTCAAAATTTCACATGGAGAAAGTGAATAACGCCGAGAGCAAAACGAAAATTGAAAGTGCCGTAAATAAGCTCGTAGGAAAAAGCTTTAAGGTTATATGCCAACTGGATGCCAGTCTGCAAATAGAAGTACCAGCCGTAAGAGAAACCAAACAACCCCAAGTTCCAACGCGTGTCGCGACAGGCGGTCGCGACCAAAAAGCACAGGCTAAACTCGCTAAAAAATCTCAGGACGTTGCCGCGGAAGCCATGGAAATTTTTGGCGAAGAGTTTTAGTTGCGTAAGATGTCATTGCGAGCAAAAATAATTATGCACCCTACACTGGTGTTACCAACAATTATGAATGACGAAAAAGAAGAAGCGGAAAATGAAATTGTAAAAGAAGCAGTTGCTCAATTAGATGGTCGTCCAACTGAAGACGATAATATAGCAACAATAAGAAAAAGATCAGCAAGAGCAGCAAAATTAGCTCCAAGTTCTGCAATCAGAATTGGAAGAAAATTCTTACAAGAAACTGATGTTGAAAAACATTAAAAATTCAAATCATTTTCAAGAACTCCTCCTCAGTAATAACTTTCACCCACAATTCTTTGGCGCGATCCAATTTGGAACCGGCGTTTTCACCACAAACGAGGTAGTCCGTTTTGGCAGAAACATCCGACTGGGAAATTCCGCCAGCTTTTTTTACGGCATCCTTGGCTTCCTCACGGCCAAGTATTTTTAAGGTTCCGGTAATCACTATTTTCTTGCCCGAGAGCGGAGTCGTTTTTTGGCTTATATCAGCCTCAATCAGCACACCTACATGCTGTAATTTCTCGAGTAAGCGATGAGATTTTTCATCATGGAAAAACTCATATACCGAGCTTGCCACAATATCGCCAAAACCTTCTATGTAATTAATTTCATCCAGCGAAGCGCTATGCAAAATTTCGTAGACTTCTAGTGGGCTGAGAATACTAGATTGCTTCGCTTCGCTCGCAATGACACTATCTCTCCTTGCAATGACATGCATAACAAATTTTGCCAGATCCTGGCTGATGCCTTCACCAATATGACGCATTCCCAAAGCGAATAAAAAGCGAGTGAGAGTCACTTTTTTGGCTTTCTCAAGGGCAGTGGCAATATTCCCAGCGCGCTTTTCTTTAAACAAAGGCAACTGCAAAAATTCTTCTTGCGTGAGCGTAAAAAAATCAGCGGGGTCGGCCACCAAAGATTTTTCCAAAAGTTGCAGCACCACCTTCTCCCCCAGCCCTTCAATATCAAAAGCACGCTTGCTCACAAAATGGATGAGTCGTTCCCGTTCCTGAGCAAAACAGCTCGGATTGGTGCAACGAGTAATGGCTTCGCCATCAGGTTTTTTCACCGCTGCGCCACATACAGGGCAAGACACCGGAAAAACAAATTTCTTTTCCTTGCCCGTCCGCATATTCACCAAAACTTGCACCACCTCCGGAATCACATCTCCCGCTTTTTGAATAATAACCGTATCGCCCATGCGAACATCTTTTTTGTTGAGCTCGTCTTCGTTATGCAATGTGGCACGAGAGATGGTTGAACCCGCCACAAAAACCGGCTTCAACACCGCCACCGGCGTAAGAGCTCCAGTACGTCCCACTTGAATAATAATATCTTCCACCTGCGTCGTAGTTTGCTGTGCCGGAAATTTATAGGCTACGGCCCAGCGTGGAGTCTTAGCGGTAAAACCCATGCGTTCTTGCAGTTTTTTTTGATTCACCTTGATGACAATGCCATCAATTTCGTACGGAAGTTTCCCACGCTTCTCACCCCATCTCTGGCAAAATTCCAAAATTCCCGGAGCGTCTAAAACACGGAACTCCGGGTTCACCGGCAAACCCAGTTTCTGAAATTTCCGCAGAACTTCTTCCTGCGTTTCCGGAGAATTTCCCAGCGAATTTTTCCCAATCTCGTACAAAAAAGCCGAAAGATCACGCGACGCGGCCACTTGCGGGTCCAGCTGGCGAACCGTTCCCGCCGCCGCATTCCTGGGATTGGCAAAAGCCTCATCCTCAAGCCGTTTCTGCTCCTCATTCATCTTCTCAAAACTGCGCTTAGACATGTACACCTCGCCAGAAACTTCCAAATCTACCGGCTCACTTAACTCCAGAGGAATACTTTCAATCGTCCGAACCGTGTGCGTCACATCCTCCCCTTCCACCCCATTGCCGCGCGTAATGGCACGCACCAACTTTCCCTGCTCATAGTGAAGCGTGATGTTGAGTCCATCAATTTTGAGCTCGGCAATGTAGGCGATTTTTTCACCCACAACGTATTTCCCAATCCGTTTTTGCCACTCACCAATTTCTTCAAACGTAAAAACATCCTCCAAACTTTTTTTGGGCGAGAGGTGTTTCACTTTGGCAAACCGGCCGCTTAAGGCACTCCCCACCCGCTGAGTGGGAGAATCCGGGGTAATAAACTGCGGAAACTCTCCCTCCAGTTCCTTTAGTTCGCGCTTCAAAGCATCCCGAACCGGCTCACTGACCTCGCTTTTGTTGAGGACAAAATAGTCATAATTAAGCTTTTTGATCTGTTGTTTAAGCTTTTCAATGCGTGTTTTAGCGGCCGAAGCATCCATACCTTATAGCTCTTGAGGAAAAAACGATTTTCTGGTATGATTATAAGATTAAAAAACAAAAGAACCTATGGCAAATACAGACCAGAATCAAATAAATCCAGAGACGCAAAAAATTCTCAACCAGCCTCTGCAAAAAAAGGCAGGCCTTTCGGCCGAGGATCAGGCGTTTTTAAACCTCGTGGTGGATAGAGTTGATCGCGGAGAGATTAAGCTTTTGCAACCTGATACGCTCATCAACCATGCGATTTATGATGCATTGCCCGAAGAGCAAAAAGGCAAAGTGGATTTTGATGCGGTAAACCTAGCATCTACCCTGCGCAACATCTACGACCTGTGGAAAGCTGAGCCCATAGCCACTTTCCAGATTGAAAACATGGTGCGCCAAGCCCGCCTCACCAAAGAACGATTTGAGGAAATTTCGGGCGACGTTTACGTGATCTAAATTCAAAATCAAAATGGAAATCAAATTTCAAAAAATCCAAAATACAAAATTTTTAACGGCTGAAGCGCGGCTGGTGTTTTTGCAGGAAGGCGGACCAGCGACTTCAGAAACACCAAGAAGTGCCACCGACCAACTCAAGGCCGGCATGCAAAAGCTTGCCGAAAAAGAAGCGCAAAATGCTCTCGGGGAGGCCGTGCATTTTGATGAAGTAAAAAACGATTTAAACAAATTCGGCGATTTGATGGATCGGCTGGCAGGCGCTTTTCACGACAACTGGGACAAATTCTTGGCCATATTTGCCCCATTGGATATGCGTCCTAGTGAAATTGATGCCGCCGTGAACCGTCCCGATGACATGGTCGCGCAAATTACCAATCCGGATATTCCTCCCGAAGATGCTTTTCAAAGAGCCACGCATGCCAATGCGGCGTTGGATCGCAATCCGACGTGGAATAATTACATCGAAAAAGCCGCAGAGGATTACGGGTTTCCCGAGACCATGCTCACTGCATTCATCGAAATGGAGTCCAGTTTTGATCCCAACAAAAGGCCCCTAGATTCAAAAACCAAAAAACCCCGAACCTCTGCTTTAGGACTTGCACAAGCACTGAATGATCAGTTTAACGTGTATCGCCGAGAAAAACCAAATCTCACTGCAGATCCCACAGATCCTGCCGCGGCCATAGATTTTATGGGATGGCATTTAACGCGAACGATTCGTGAAGTCAATGACGAAGTAGATCAGCAAGTGCAACGCGAAAATTTCCCAGAAAGTTACAAACTTTCTCCAGAGTCCGATACGCAGTACCTGTACATGGCGTATAACAGCGGCGGATTGGGGTACTTAAAGTTGCGACGTTATATGGATAATCCCACGCCGGAAAATTTTGACGGCCTCACGAGTTCGCAAAAAAAAGATCACGGAACCGAAAAAGATGGGACATTGTATTACGAATGGGAGCTGCGAAGCCGTTATGCCAAGCGCGTGGAAGAAACTCAAAAAGCTTACGAAAAAATCAGCATTGATGCAGAAATTGCCATACAGTTTGATACACCACCATTGCCAGCGGTCAGGAAAACGTCGGGATATGGCGACCGCATTCATCCTCTACATCATGACAAAAGATTCCATAACGGTGTGGATTATGGCGCGCCGGAAGGAACCCCGGTATATGCAGTAAAAGCCGGCGTGATTGCGGCAATTGTACCAGACAGGCCCGATGGCATTTCTGGAAATTACGTCATTATTCGCCATGAAGACGGTTCCAGAACAGAATATTTGCACCTCAATAGTTTTGCTGCCGGCCTTACCAAAGAACAACAAGTAACAGCCGGTACGATTATTGGAGCCGTAGGACAAACTGGCGGCGCCACCGGACCGCATCTTCATTTCATGTACCGCGATCCAAAAGGGAGAGTTCGGAATCCAGAAGCTGCCGTAGTAACTGCTATAGCCAACAAAAATCAATAAAATTTTATGATCGGAAAAATATTTTTACAATTTGATGAAGGCAAGCCGGCAAGGTTGGTGTGGAATGGAGAGACACCAGAAGCACACGCAGCGCCAAGAGCCGCACCTGAACCTCGCCGTGCGCCAGATGCTAATGCAGGAGAAAGAGCAAAGAGAAAAGGCGAAAGAAAACTCGACCGTGTAGCTAATGCTGCCGGCGATGCCAAGGGACCAGAAGTTGAAACAACGGAAGTTACTCTTGAAAAAGCCAATAGTGTACAGCAAAAATATGCAGCAAAAATTAATGAGTATTCTACCGAACTCATCAAAAAACCAAATGAATATGCCGGACTTCGCAAAAAACTTATTGAATCCATTCCAACTGATAATAATGAACGCGCCGCAGTGGAAGCTTTACTGAATGGTCTTATAAAAATACCGGTGCATCCTGCTGAAGGTGAAAATCCAAAAACGCTAGAACTTGCCAGAAAACTCCTTAAGGGCGAAGAAATGCCTGCCCATGAAGCACTCGCTGCTGCTGCCGGTGTTGCTGTCTCGCTCACAGAAGCCCAATACGAAACTTTGGCTAATGAAAATATCATTGATAAAACAAAAATTAAAACTGTTGCTGATCTTTCTAAAATTATTCTTGAAGCATATACGGCTAAAAATCTCCCCGTGATGATTGCGGGAGCCCAACTGGTAGAAACCGGAAAGCTCTTTGAAAGATACAAAGACGGTTATAAAAAATATATTGAGAATCCAACCGACGAAGCCAAAAAAACATTTTTGACCTCAATTCAGGATGAGGGAGAGAGAACAAAAGTCCAAAAAGCTATGGAGGATCCCGCAACGAATGCAGAAAAGCAAGCCGTGCTTTTGTTCACCTTAGATAATAAAAAATTGGCTCCGGGCGAAATTGCAAAAAATCTGGCAGAAGGAAAACTCAATATACGTGAAGGAAATATCGCTGGTGAACTTATTACTGATAAAGATATTGCTGAGTTTGAAAAGTCAGATCCTCCAAGAATTACCCCTGAAGAAGCCAAAGATTGGAGAGATAAGTTGCAGCAAGTAGCCAAGGACGCCGCACCTTCTAACCTTCCAGAGAAAAAAGACTGGATGCAACAGACTTTTGAAACTATTAAAAAGTTTTTTGAGAAAATCAGTGCGCTTCTTGCTAAGGCTCTCAGCGGAGTTTCCAATATCACGGAAGGTCCTAAGTTTGATAAGTCTCCGCTAGGTGATGGTAAAGGCAAGTTCAAAACCGGAGAGTATACAAAAGGCCAGCCCTTAATAATTGAAGCCAATGAAGACGCGCCAGTTTCTGCCGTACACGATGGAAAAGTGGTTGATAAAGGAGACGATTTCGTCGTTATTCAAGAAGGAGAAAAAGGTCCAAAAATTAGATACAGCAACCTCATCCCTGATATCGCAGTGGTAAAAGATGCGCCAATAAAAGCCGAAGCAGTTATTGGGACTATAAAAGACGGCAACGGCCTTGGATTCCAATCCTTTGATGCGAGTGGAGAAGAACAAGATCCTACCTCTCTATTAAGAGACTTCATTGAAAAACCTGCACCCGTAACTCCACCTGCGGCACCGGCAGGAGCACCAGCAGCCGCACCAACCGCAGAACCGGTTGCGCCAGCAGGAGTTGCAGTAGCACCCGGTGCAATAGGTGCTGGGAAAGAAGCCGAATTAAGAGCCCTAGATGGCACACCGCTTGCAACACAACCTGTTGATGCCGCCGCCGAAGCAGAAACCGCACGAAAAGCACTCAATTCTCAAATGATCACCAATGCCAACGAAGCCTTTAATCATGGTTACAATCCCAATACTCCTGGTAATCCCACGCTTATACTTGAAGCAGTACCATTCATTGATGGAGATAAAATAACCAATATAAAAATGGAGATCTCAAAGAACCAAATCGCCATTGGAGGGAAAAAATACAATATGACTCTCCCCAGCGGGACTGAGCTTCAAGGCATTATTCCGGCCAATGAAGAAAATCCCCAGCCGAGTTTTGTCTTCACCGGCGACAAAAAAATTCCACTCATCGAAATCCTTCCCAGATTTGATGAACTCCGAACAAGTAACGACGATACAGTCCACGAATATACCTTCAATTCAGGGATTACACTTACATTTAATAAAACTTCGTAACTCTTTAGTATGGCAGAGCCAACACCAAATCCAACCTTCGAAGACATTGATTTAGAAGCCACAAGCCGGCTCAGCGAGCTTGAACCCGAATCCGAGTTTGATGATCCCGTGGCGCATTTTCATGACGATTTTGTGGAGCAAGTTAAAAAAGGTTCTTTTGATTTTTCGGGAAGTCATGATGATGCCACAGAACTCGATCAAAACGCATATTACCAACAATTAGACCAAGCATTTGCGCAGTTCCTCACGGTAAACAACAATCCAGATGTACCCCAAAAATTCAGCAACAAATGGATGCAAGCCGCTGAGGATTTTATGGTGAATGAAATTGCGGCATACGATTGGAAAAGTGGAGAAATTGGCCAAAAAGAGGTTGATGAAATCATTGTCGCTCTCATAACACCTAACAAAGCGGCACCAAAGTCCGGCAAACCGGGCATTGGGAAATTAGAAGAATGGATACAAAACCAGCCGGCTTTAAAAAGGGAATATGATAAGTGGAAGAAAGATCATGCCGTTGCATCTGCGGAAGCACAAAAAGGTGATGCGCGCAGTCGCCTGCAAGAGTTAAGACTGGAAACCGATAATCCCAGCCAACACTACATGGATCAATTTGTTTCACGGGTTAAAACCGGGGCTTTCAACTTTGGCGGCGAACACAATAACGAAGCAGAACTGGAGCAAAATGTTCATTTTAGTCAGTTAGTGAGCACACTTGAACGATTCCTACAAGTGCACGATAACCCGGAATTGCCGACAAATATACGAGGCGCCTGGATGAAGGCTTGCATAGATTTTTTGACAGGAGAAATCACCGCCTATAATACCAATCCACCTCCACCGTCCGTCAATCCACCGTTCGCCAACCCCGAATACGGTCAGTTTGGAATTGGAAAAAAAGATGTTGATGAAATGAGAAAAGCCTTGATAACGCCAGGCAAACGCGGTCCCATAACAGGAAAGCCCGGCATTGGAAGGTTGGAAGAATGGATTCATAACCAGCCGGAATGGAAAGGAGAATATGAAAAATGGGAAAAAACCAAAGCGGCACAAAAAGCACAGGAAGAAGCCGCCGCTAAAGCCGCCGCCGCCGCCGCCGAAGCCAGCAAGACCGAAGCGCAACGGGCTGAGGATGCAAGACTAGCCGAGCTCAGGGCTCAGCAAGAAACAGAGCAAGGCAGACAAACAGCCGCGCAAGAAGCGGCGCAAAATCTTGCTACAACAAAAGAGCAACTTGTACAAAGGGATACAGAGCTCGATACACAATTTCTAGCTCTTCCACCAACCATAGTTTCCGCCAGCCTAGCGACGAGAATAGCCGCCATGAAAACGGACATTGCCGCCATGAATAATGCGGCGCAAGAAGGACCTCTCAAAACAAGAATTGGAAAATTGGAATCTGAAATTTCTGCTTTCGAAAATTTATGGAGCATGTCCGGCGATCCGGATATTCCAACAGCGGCACGCGACAAAGTATTCAAAGCAGTAAAAGATGGAACGCAAACTCCACAAGACGGTTGGGCAGAATTACAAAAGGCCCAAACGGCAAAACGAGCCGCTGACGAAAGAGCATTAGCCGAAGACGGTCCACCTGCCGACAAATGGATCGCCAGCATTGAGAAGATGAAGCCTGGAGCGTTGAGAACGCTGGCCACGATGGCTGTATCAGTGGTAGTAAGTCTTTCCAAAGCCCCATTAATTGGCAGTTATTTTCGAAAATTATTCTCCAATAAATATCTTTGGGAAAAATATGGCGACGAAGATGCTCACAAATCTTATGACGTGGAACAAGAATTCAGAAAATTTGGAATTAAGAGAAGCGTCTGCGCGGCTCTGGGAGACATGCCAACAAAAGATGCCGTGACTGAGTTGGAAACGAATGCTGAAGCCTATGCGCCCAACGATGCGTCCGGCAAAGTAAAACTCGAGTGGTTGGCAACTCAACTTCGCGCCAAAGGAGGTGACACGAGCGAGGCAACGCTTTATGAATTCATGGGCTCGCCGGACTGGCTGCCTGTAAAATATCGTGCAGACCAGGCACCAGCCGTAGTTCAAAATGCACCAGCTCCACGACCTACGCCAGCACCGGCACCACCAGGAGCACAACCGCAAGCCGCGCCAGCAGGGACACCGCCGGTTACTATCGTCGCGGCACCTGCGGCGGCGGCCGCGGCCGCCGGCACCGCCAACGAAGGTGCCAAAGATGCTCAAGCGCCTACCCCTGCAGAATTAGAGACTCAGTATGCAGCAGCCCTTAATAAAAGCCTTGAGCGATATAAAGATAAACCACCTTTTGATCTCACGGCAGGACAATTTCCCTTCGAATTACCTTATAAGAACAATGGAAAAGTAGAAAAAATTCCCTGCAAAATCTACGGCAATACATTTGAAATCGGCTCCTACAAATATAATCTCAAATTGCCGATGGGAGCTAACCTCCAAAGTATCAGCATTTCCGGCTCGGTAGAAGACGGCAAAGTAAAACTTGTTGCTGGAGCGCTTATGATTACGGGCGAGCGAGAAATCTCACTAAGTAAACTTGTAGAACATTTGGAAGCCTTACGAGTCGGCCCAGCGTCACATCAAATTCCTCTAGGAACTGAGACCGCAACATTTGAAAAGGTCGCTTAGCGAGTGTAGATTAAATGCGGCTACTAACCACGTCTTATGGCTGATAACACCAACCAAAATCCGGCAACAGGAAACCAGGGTGGAACCATTGATCTTCGCCAACTGCCACCGACGCAAGCCGGTGCTGCGGCAGGAGGAAGTTCAGCCACTCCTCCAGCAAGCGGCGCATCGACAACGAGCGCAGGAGCAACCGGTGATCAAAGCGTTTTTAATAAATTTGAAATTCCCGAGACGGTGCGTCAGCAGTTCCCAGAATTGATTCCGCTTGTTCTAGCGACGGAATCGATGAATGACGAAGAACGCCAGTACTGGTTCCAAATCTTGCCGATCATGACGCAGGAACAGGTCGCAAAACTGCGAGAAATTCTGGCGAATGAAAAAAAGCAGCTGGAAAAACTGGATAAGGATTATAAAGAAGACATCAAAGAGATCAACCAAAAACATGTGGCAGAATGGAAAGAGTTTGAAGCCAAAGAAAAGCGCCAGAAACTCAAAGCGGAAGAAACCAAAGCCGAGTCCACCGAACAGGAAGAGGAAGAAGCCTTGCTCAAAAATTTACAGAATTTATAGGATCATCATTCATCTGAAGGCCAGTGCTGATGTATTTTTTGCAAACAATTTAAAAAACTCTTCAATGTTTATAAGTAGCAACACCTTGCCACAGACGTAATGCCTTTCATTTTTGCACAGCGTGGCGGCCATTGTTGGCAAAAATATACTCAGCACTGGCCTATTAGCCTTTCTCTATCAACTTCGCCGTCACAATCAGCCTTTTTAAGTTTGTCCCAATAGGCGTGCAAGTAATAAGCGTGAGCTGCTCACTGGCCGTTGGACCAAGCACATTTACGTTTTGCGGCAAAACTACTTTAATATCGGTCACTTGGTAAATATATTTTTTCTGACCAAAGTACATCACTATTTTGTCGTCCTTGCGAACATCATGCAAAAGCGCAAAAACATCCTTAAATCTTCCAGGATCCCAAGCGTAGTAGGATGAATGGCCAGTAAGCACAACATTGCCGTTATCCCCAGGCAAAGCCGTTCCCGGGTAGTGGATCACCCCATTTTGAAGCGACTTTTGAATGTCGGACTCCAACTGTTCCCATTTACGCGCAATGAGATTTTCATTTTTAACACCCACCACCGGAACATTTTGATTGATGCGCGGAATCACCAAACGCATATCCGGCGGATAAACTTCTAAATTGAGCGGAGGAGTTGCCGCCGTGGAGGGCTTGCTTCCGACTTTATCTACTGCCACAATTTTTTCCGGCTCCGGCGCTTTTTTGTCTGCGAGCTGGTGCAACGGGCTTTCATATCCGCGCCAAACATCCCAATAATGAACCAAATTAATCTCAATCGCCTGCCAATTAATCACCAAATAAATCGCCGCAAATACTGCAACCGATACCAGGACAAACTGGATTTTGTCCCACACAAAAGACCAAATCCGATGGTTCGGTTTTTTATCTTTCCATCGCAACACCGGTGCCGACGCCACTTTCTCAGCCACATGCGGTATGGCATCAATGTGCAAAAGGTAGACTTCTTTTTTTGCGGATTTTTTCTTCATACTTTTGTGATGACATTGTCATTGCGAGGAGTGGAACGACGAAGCAATCTAGCTTCGGTATTAGATTGCTTCGCTAACGCTCGCAATGACACATCCTCAATCACACCTCCTCCTATAAGTTTTTCACCCTGATAAAACACGGCAGACTGTCCCGGTGCAACCGCGCGAAAAGGTTTTTCTGAGGTTATAAATCCCCTACTATCACGCACTGTCAAAGTGGCTGGCGTAAGCTCACCGCGATGACGAATACGCACACTCACGAGCATTTTTTCGCTCGGCATGCTGCCAGAAACAAAACTTAAAGACGCGCACTCCACTTGGTGTTCCAAAATCGCCTCCTCCCGACCCACAATGAGAGCATTTCGTTTTGAATCCATGGCCGTCACATACCATCCCTGCCCAGCAGGCTCCCCCTGAATTCCCCCTACACCAAGCCCTTGCCGCTGCCCAATGGTGTAAAGCGGCAGCCCCAGGTGCTCGCCAATTACCTTTCCATCCGCCGTCATAATAGGTCCCGATTCAAAAAGTTTTCCGGGTAAGTATCGCTGCAAAAAATACTTGGGAGTACCTTCCGAAAAAAAACAAAGCCCCTGGCTTTGCGGTTTTTCCACAACCCGCACTAAGCCAAACTTTTTTGCTAACTCATACACCTGCGGCTTTTGCATCTCACCCAGCGGAAACAAAATTTTTGCCAATTTTTCCTGGCCCAAGTGATACAAAAAATACGTCTGGTCTTTAGAAGCATCGTTCGCCATCCAAAGTTCAAAAAGTCCGTTTTGCTTATTTTGAAGCACCTTGGCGTAGTGGCCACTCGCCAAAAAATCCGCATTCAGTTCACGCGCCCGATCCAAAAGTTGGCCGAATTTAATATGTCGATTGCACTCCACGCATGGATTGGGAGTCTGTCCTGCCGCATGCGTCTGCAAAAAATAATCCACCACACGCTCCTTAAACTGCGCCTCCACATTCATCACATAAAAAGGAATGCCTAATTTTTCGCATACCCAGCGTGCATCTTCCAACCCACCAAGTGTACAGCACTTATTTTGAGGAAGATTATCCGACTCCGGCGATTTTTGCGGATCCGTCCAAAAGTGCAGATGCATGCCAATGCAGTCGTAGCCTTTCTCCTGCAAAATGGCTGCCGTGACGGAAGAATCCACACCGCCTGACATTGCGACTACCACCAGCTTTTTTTGCGTTTTCCCCATAAGCATACAGTAACCTGAAAATATCTTCTTGTAAACGATGCCCTACCAAGTCTACAATTAAAAAACTCTCTCGTTTCTTGATTCATAATTCATGATTATTGATTCATCAATTGACGCCTTCTCCAACGAACTCCTGGAAAAAATCCACGGCTACTCGTCCGAAATTGATCTAAGCCGCATCAAATCCGCTTACGAGTTTGCCAAAAAAGCCCATCAAGGCCAGCTGCGCCAGTCCGGTGAGCCGTACCTCATGCACCCCATGCGCACCGTGCAAATTCTCACCAACTTTCGCGTAGATGAAGACACGCTTGCCGCCGCGTTTTTGCATGACGTTCCCGAAGATACCGACATTCCCATTTCAGAAATTGAACGCCTTTTTGGTTCAAAAATCGCTTACTTGGTAGATGGCATTACGAAACTATCAAAAGTTCACTACCGCGAACGCATGGAACAGCGCCAGATTGAATCACTCAAAAAACTTTTTATTCACAGTGCGCAAGATCTTCGAGTCATTCTCATCAAACTGGCCGACCGGCTGGATAACATGCGCACGCTTAATTTTATTGCGGGTGAAAATAAACGCCATCGAATTGCACGCGAAACGCTTGAAATTTATGTGCCTATTGCCAATCTCCTTGGTATTGGTGAAATACGCACCGAGCTTGAAGATCTCTGTTTTGAGCACCTTTTCCCCATGGATTTTGCACACCTCAAGCGCGAGGTGGAAGAAAATCTGGAAGAACGTGATTTCATTCTTAAAGAAATGATCCACCTCACCGAAAAGGAGCTTCAAAAACGCAATCTGGAAGCCGAAATCATCGGCCGGCCAAAAACCCTCTACAGCATTTATCGCAAACTCCAAACCAAGCAAACGCTAAATAATATTGATGATCTCCTCGCCATTCGCGTCATGGTCCCCACACGCAGCGACTGTTACAACATGCTGGGAATTGTGCATCAACTTTTTAAACCAAAAATCGGACGCATGAAGGATTACATTGCCGTGCCAAAACCTAACGGGTACCAAAGCCTCCATACTACCGTTTTTGGTCTCAGCGGAAGCATTGCGGAATTCCAAATACGAACGCGATATATGCATCTTGAAGCCGAATACGGTATTGCCGCACATTATTTTTACAAATATTCCGACGAACAAGAACTGGCCAACATCATGCAGCAAAAATCCAGCTGGGTTCAGCGTATTTTAGAAATGCAAAAAGATAATAATGACCAAGGAAATTTTATTGAGAATTTGAAGTTGGATGTTTTTCAGGATCGCATTTTTGTCTTCTCTCCCAAGGGTGATGTCATTGATTTACCGCGCGGCGCTTGCACCCTGGATTTTGCCTATGCCATTCATACGGACGTGGGAAACCATGCAGTAAAAGCCGAAATCAATGGCGTTATGTTCCCCGTGAATACCACGCTGGTGAGCGGAGATACGGTCCGCATCATAAGCAGCAAAGACTCCCACCCGGAGCGCGAGTGGCTTAATTGTGTAAAAACAAGCGTGGCGGCGCATCGCATTAAAGAATACCTCCGCAATGAGCCTATGGAAAAAAAGCTGGCTCTTGGCCGCAAATTTCTCCAAAAAGAATTCGACCGAATCGGCAAAGACTTTCAGCACGTGCTCACCTCTAAACGCATCAAAATTATTGCCGAAAAGCTCCCATATCACCGGCTGGATCACATTCTTGTGGCGATTGGCGAAGGCCAGCTTCAGCCCCAAAGTATTTTGGAAATTCTTTTTGAAACCAAAGAACTTTTTGCCGGGCCGGATGAGCATTTGACCAATCAGCGGGACCACGGAAGAAACCCGCTTTTCCGTTCCCGTGCAGGACTTCGCATTCTTGGGAGTAACCATCAGAATCAATTCCGTGAAATCATGCGCACCATGAACTCTTTGCACATTCCCATTGTAAAATTCATTGTGGATAAGCCGTGGTACTTGAATCATGACAGGTGCCAACTTTCGGTGATGGTGAAAAATTACAACGAACTGGCCCAAGTTTTTGAGAGCCTTGAGCAGATCGAAGGAGTCCAGCAAATTTCTCGGCTTTTTTATCATCGCAAAGCGTGGTTCATTTTCTGGAGTATATTTACCAGCGTGATGTGGTTGATTCATCCTTTCATTGTGGATTGGATGCTCACCAATGCTCAACATGCCGGCGCAATCACGAATTTGAGCATCTACGCGGGGCTCGTAAGTCTCATTGGCCTCAGTCTTTACCTCAAAAAAACGGCGCGTCGGAGTTTTCCCGAGTTAGCCGAAATACGCCATTTTTGGCCTTTTCTTTATGGACTTACTACCCTCGCTTTATTTGTATTTATTGGTGAGATTCTCACGTTCAAACTCCAATTTAATTGGATGTTCGTTCTCTTTCTCATCGTTGGAATCTATGCTCTCCTCACCGCGAGCTACCTGAGCTATAGAAAAGAACAGTTTAAATAGCGAAAAGGCATTTGCCTTCGGGCGCTCTGAATCGGGGCTCGGATGCATGATCCTCGCCCCTCAACCGGCAAACGCGCCCTGCGGCAAATAACCTTTTCGCTGTGTTCCTAGAGCTAATCTAAAAAAAATTCCAGACACTCGCGTAGCGAAATCTTCCCTTCAAACAACGCACGAGAGACCATGACGCCGGCCACACCGGTGTTTTTAAAAACTTCTAAGTCAGACATACTTCCCACCCCACCAAAAGCATAAATCTTACTTGATGTAGCCAGCACCAAGCGGTCCGCTTCATCAAAATTAGGATGAAACGTGCCTTCGGTATTTTTGTCATGAAAAATAATTTCTTCAAACCCTTTTTCTGCCAAATCCTTGCCATAATCCACCACCTCAATATTCGGCTTTCCTTCAACAAAATTTCGCTTTGCTAAAATCGTAAAACAAATTTTTTGCGATCCAAATTCTTGCAAAGCGTCTGCTGCCAGGGCTTCATTTTCTTGTGTCAACGAAACTTTAAAAATCCCCTGTTCCAGCAAGTCCCGAATCAAAGAGATTTCAGCCAGCCGCCCAGCGTATGAAATTTGCAACGCCGTATGGCGTGCTATCTGCTGAGCCATTTTTTGGCCGCGGTCCTCCGTATTCAGATCAACGAGATGCAAAAATTGCGCTCCCTGCTTCTCAAACTGCCGGGCACAAGCTAAAGGATCACGGCTCAGAATCGTCGTCTGATCGCGCTCGCCTTTGTAGTGAGAAACCACCTCGCCGCCCAGTAAATACAAAGCAGGAATAATGACCATAGAGCCACTAAACATTAAACCTAAAATGCACCACGTCGCCGTTTTTCATAACATATTCCTTTCCTTCCACTCGCATTTTTCCTTTTTCCCTAGCACCTTGTTCTCCTCCGCAAGAAACATAATCATCAAAACTGATCACTTCCGCGGCAATAAATCCTTTTTCAAAATCCGTATGAATCACCCCTGCTGCTTGCGGAGCCGTGGCTCCCTGCACCGTGGTCCAAGCGCGAACTTCTTTTGGTCCGGCGGTAAAAAATGTGAGATACCCAAGCGTGTGGTAAGCCGCATGAATAAGCGCATAAAGCCCTGGCTCCTTAAGTCCTAAATCATCCAAAAAAGCCTTGGCTTCTTCATCCGAAAGTTGCGCTAACTCTTCTTCAATCTTGGCCGAAATGGGAATCACATGCTCCGCATTTTTAATGCCGAGCTGCGGAGCCAACGCCATTTTATCTACTTTTTTAATTTCATCCTCATGCACATTCGCAATGTACAAAAATGGCTTGTTGGTAAGCAGATGCAAATCTTTTAAAGAATCCTTTTCTTCTGCCGTTACCGCAAAATCAAACGCTTTTTTACCGGAAGCCAAATGATCCCTCAATTTTGCCAGCAGTATGGCATACGCCGCTGCTTTTTGATTTCCCGATTTGGTCTCCGCTTTGGCTTTGTCTAAGCGCTTTCCCAGCGTATCTAAATCCGCCAAGATGAGTTCGGCTTCAATAATTTCAATGTCGCGCTTGGGCAGAACATCACCATGCACGTGAATCACATTGGGATCGTTAAACACACGCACTACCTCCGCAATGGCGTTACATTCACGGATATTCGCCAAAAATTTATTGCCGAGCCCCTCGCCCTTGCTGGCGCCTTTTACCAAACCCGCAATATCCACAAACTCCACCGTAGCTGGCAATACTTTTGCAGGATTCACCATTTGCGCGAGCTTTTTGAGCCGCTCATCGGGTACCTCAACAATGCCTACGTTGGGGTCAATCGTACAAAAAGGATAGTTGGCCACATTGGCCTTGCGCGTGCGCGTAAGGGCGTTAAACAGAGTTGATTTGCCAACATTCGGAAGTCCTACAATGCCAATTTGAAGCGCCATAGAAAAAAATCAGGAAGCAAGAATCATGAATCAGGGAGCAAGATACAGCAAAAAAGCATCGGCGCGAAGAACAATCCGCGCCAAGTATAAGCGCTGAAAGAAGCTTTAAGATTCAGGAAGAGTCCATTGAATACCCCGAAGTTTTGCCAGGTAGTTATGAGTCATCGCCATATGAATGGTCGGCGTAACGTTTTTTGAATCCATCTTTGTCACAATAATGTGCTGGGCAATAAGTGCCGCTAAAATTTCATAAGCTTTATCCAGTGATACACGAGTGACTCGGCATTGTTCTTGATCAGCTTCGCCATATTCAGACATCGGCACCAAAGCGGTAGCCGGTGCTTCATTTGTTGCCGGAACATATTGTCCTTCAGAACCGTACATAACAGCACTGCGGGTCGGTAACAAATCTACGGCAAGATTTTTGATATCCAGAGCAAAGAGAGCAGCACGCAACATTCCCAAAAATGCTTGGCGTACCTCCGGAGGTTCAACTGCTTCACGAATACCGTCAATACGGGCCATTTCACCCTGCATAAAAAGTTCACTATTTATCTGATTCTTTGCCATAATGGCACTCACAATGCCCATCATCGTAGGATTAATTTCACTCATAACAGAGCTTACTGCTGCCCGCGTCATAGCGTGCAGACCTGTACCAAACTCCTTCAACTCACCAGCAATATCTTCAGCAGATCCTTTCGAAGCGTCAGCGGTATACATAAATGGATACCAACGGTTTTCAGGGGTTGGGAACATTGAAAAACTCACAGCACGCCTTTGCTTCTGGACCAGCGCCATTACTTCATCATGAGGGAGCCTCTTCCATGCAGTTCCAGTTATCAACTGGCCAAAATCTTGCCAAAAAGCACTAACATCCCCGGATGCTCTTGCTCTACGCGCAAAGTTGGGAACAATACGGCTTGGTGGCACAAACGTCCAACCATCATTAGCAGAAACTGACCCAGATAATACATGGGGAGGTAAATCTTCTGTCATTGATGGATATGACAAACTGCCTAAGCTGACAGTCCTTACAAGCGCCTCAACCACTTCAGGGTCAGGAATACCTCGTCCTGTAGCTCCATCCATAGAGCTATATGCTTTTCCGGCTTCTTCACTTACCGTTTCATGTTTTTTAAAGCTAAACATAGATGCCATTTATAGCATAAATAAATTAAATGTCAAGAAAATTGACCATCTCTGCCAAATTCCACTGTCCGGGAGCCGTTTTTTGTGCATCAGAAAGTGCCACATAGGTAAGGTAGGAACCCAAGAGAGGGCAACCCATGCGCGAAACCTTCCCCTTTTCACCCATCCCTACTACGATCATTTTTATTTTTTGCGTGGACGCGCGGCGGGTAAGCTCAAAAAGTGTCACGTTATCTTCCCAGTGGTTCACGGTAACGGCTATTTTGATGATATCAGCACCCATTTTTTGCGCTTTTTTGACCCATTCAATGAGCTCCAAAAGCGGGAGCATTTTGCCCCAAAAATGCTGAGAAATAATAATGGAGGCACCCATCTTTTGAGTGACTTTTTTGATCTCCTCTATATAACGAGGATGAGTTTGCATGCCCAAATCAACAAACCGAGAACCAGCGATAATGCCTTCTTTAAGCCTTAAAACCCTCTCCTGTTCGGTTCCTTTAAATGAGCCTTTTTCAATGGGACCTCGGCAAACGACAATCACTGGCCGCTTCACTCTCCTAATAAAATCTCCAAGCCCTGCCATATCATCCAGCCAAACTTCAAAAAGTAGCTCATGGCCGGCATCTTCTAATTTTGATGCCTTTTTGAGCCCTTCCTGAGCCGCTTTTATGGCTTTCTTGAGGCTTTTTTGACGGATGGGGATACAAATTCTCATCTGTTGTACTATAGCCTTAAAGATTCCCTCCCGTGAGTCTTGACTTTATTTGGATATTATGATACTGTATGGATCTCTTA
>JBBTWV010000067.1:0-13416 GCA_038062615.1 Patescibacteria group bacterium
GCTAGCCTCCAGATGCCTTAAAATGAGTCCGAACCTCTGTATAGAAGGCCAACCATGATAGACGAATTTGCTCAATAGCATTGCTTTTACCGCTTACTGTAATTGTTTTGTCCGTTTCTAAGCTAAGGTATTTTTCTTCTAACTGTTTGTACTCTTCATCAATCGGAACGAGCCACTTTTGGGCTTCCATAGTGAGTTTCCTGTCTTTGACGATAAAGTTCGATCCAAAGCCTCGAAGTATCCTACGTTTTTCTTCAAAACTGCCTTCCTTAAAATGGTGGGCAGCATATGTGATGAAATCAAAAGTCCTTTCTGTAAGTTCTAGCCAGTTCTCCGCTCTTGCGTGAGTGTCTCCGAGTTCTTCTTTAAGTTTCGCAAGTCTGCTTTGCAGTTCTTTTTTACTTTTTAAATACTCCGCATCGTCAATCAGCTCTCGGTAGCGCATTTGGGTGAGGTTGTCGATTTCGCCCTGTATCTGCAAAACTCCCTTGGTCTGCATTTCGTGAATTTTACTGCGTTGTTGGATTTCGGTGTCATTGTTTTTGTTCAGCATTTGCAACGCCCAATCTTTGAACTGCGGAATGATCGTATACCTATCCATTTCAACCTTAATCATTTTTGTAAGCTCCCTTTCCTCAATCGAGCCTTGCTTGCACTTGCCGTCTTTGTTGTGAGTGCAGTGGTAAAAAGTATATTCCTTTCGCTCGCCTGTGCTTTTAAGTTGCTTGCTCTTAATTTCGGCTGTAACAAAACCTTTACACTCACCGCAGACCAAAAGGGGCTTGTAGCAAAAATCGTAGTTTTTCGCTCTTGGACTGCCTTTATTCCCAAGCAGTCTTTGAACTCTGTCATATTCCGCGAGCGTAACCATCGGCTTGTGAGTTCCCATGCTCCAAGTGCCGTCTTGCTGTTTTATGAGTCCTGCATAAAACTTGTTGGTAAACATTTTATAAATGCCGCTTCTGCTCATCGGCTTTCCTCCGAGTTTTTTGCTTTTTGGTGTGCTGTAGCCCCATTCCCCATTGAGTGTTTTTAATATCTGGGGTGGCGTATGAATCCCCGTAAGCATCAAATCCCAGCATTTTCGGAGTACAGGAAAACGCTTCTTATCTTCCTTAATGATTGCCATACCCAGTAAGCTTTCGTGATCATTGATCCATCCTTGAGCGGTCTTGTTCGGTCTGATTCCCATTCGCAATTTCGTCCCGAGTCCGCGTTTAACGTCCTTGCTCAACTTCGATGATGAATACTGCGACTGCGAGAGTGCCATTTGAAGCATCATGATTCCTTCTGGCGAATTGTCGAAGTTATACGACCCGAACTTTAAATCTTTGATAACGCTGGTACGCACAAAGTATGTAATGGTGGCCGCGTCGATTTCGTTTCTTGAAAGCCTATCGGGATGCCACGCAATTATGCCATCCGCTTCACCCTTTTGGAGTCGCTCGATCATGCTTTGGAAGATCGGCCTTTCGTAGGGTTTAAATGCACTTTTGCTCTCCTCTAAAATTTCAACAATTTTAAGATTGGGGAAAATCGCGTGTGCTTTTTCTTTCTGCGAGCCGATAGAAAGCGCTTGCCGTTCTTCATCTTCCTGCGACTTGCGAGTGTATAGGAAGTATTTGAGTTGTTTAGGAAGCTCCATAAGTTGATTGAGTTAGCAAATGCCCAAATAGGACGGTTCTGTAGAGTTCCAATTCAATCGCACAAGGCAATCAATTTGGGCAGAACCGCCCCTGATTGGGCGCAAGCCTAAACAACCTTGTACTGTGACGAATTGGAACTCTATACCGATTATAAATCTTCACCGTAAAAACATCTAGGGCGTTTTATTCTCACGCATGGCTTCGGCAATGACCTGTTTCATTTCTTCTTTGCTAAAGCTGAATTTCCCATCAATCTCCTTATCACCAAATTTAATGTTTTTCACAATGTTGATCTGCCTCTCTTCTTCAATATGGCCATAACCATATGAGCCAAATGTAGTACCAGTATTCTCATGGCCGAGATTTTGGCTGATGGCTTTCTTTTCCTCCTCGGTGAGTCTGGTTTTGGCAAATTCCTTAACGACCAAATGACGGAATGTATGAGGGTGGTAATACGGTACTTCCGCGTCAAGAAAACGTTTTTGAAAAATCTTTCGTGCCGAATTTGAACCCTGCCAGAAAATCGGTTCAACCTCGCCCGTGTTGTGGTAAGAAATGTTTTGCTCGCCGTTTTCAATCTTTGCCATTGGGAAGATCGGGTCTTTGGGTTTAAATCCCTTTTGTTTAAGATGCCTGTACCAGTCAAAAAAATAATCAACCGCCTGCGAGTATGATATGGGGAAAAAGGTTGTTACTATGCGCTTTGAAAACTTGGTCTTAATACCCCAATTGGGGTTTTGATCAACTGTCATCGTTGATTCATCAAACGCCATCATAGGGAGGCTGTAGATCGCCGAAATTCTCGCACCAGTTAAAAGCGTGAAGCAGATCAACGCTCGATCTCTTCTATCTACATCATTTGTAATTTTGATAGTCTCAATGACTTTGATAACTTCCTCCATTGAAGGAATCACCCGTTTGTTTGGCTGGATAGCCATTCTGGTTTCTTTCTTTGAAAGCGATAAACGCTCAATATCAATCTGGTCGATCTTGGACTTATAGTGTGGCTGCATGGAAAGCCACTCAAAGAAGCCCTTGAGCCTCCGCAGGACGTTGTAGATGTACGTCAGGGAGAGAGGCTCATCTTTCCTATTCACGCGGCTCCTGATCCAAGTCATGAAAGTCCTCACCAGTTGTTTCCCGAAACTTGCAAAATCTTTATTCTCGGTGCAATCCTGCCAAAGCAATATTGCCCGTTCCGAGGCATCAACGGAATCTTTTGAGAAGCCTTTTACTTCCTTGAGGTAGATGAAGAATTGTTTTTTCATGACCTCGTTTTGAAATGATTTTTCCATAGGTAAGTTTGTTGAATGGATAAAGGTATAAATTGGGACATTTAGACGTTGCGAAATAAAATCAGCTAATTCTTTCGGTTTCCCTCAAAGAAATCTGGCTACGGAACCATCACACTCTTTACATTTCGCAGAGATCATTTCCTGATCCCTATTGTTTAAACCGATGCTTTTACCTGTTTTTTCGGTCTGTTCCGATCCGCGCATTGCGAGTACCGCCTTGCGACACCGTAGGCAATAAAACTCATTCCAGTTGAGTTTGACCTGTTTAGCTTCTCGTTTTGCGAGCAGGAATGATTTAAGGTCGTAACCCATCACAAGCCTCGGGGAATTGGCAGGGTCGAGGAGTTCCAAGCCCTCTTTAAACCAGCGAGATATGGTTTTTCTGCCTACGTCGAGCAGAGTGCTTATTTCCTGTGCGGTGTAGGCGGTTTTGCGTCTAATTTTTGATAGGTTGTACTGCATGGGTTGCCTTTGTTAAGGTCTAAAATTGAAGGCTGTGATGTTGCATCTGGCTTCGGCTTTGGAATCGGCCTGTATAAAACTTTCATCATCTCGAGCAAGTGGGTCGCCTTTTCGCCTGCTTCTTCGTCGCTCAACTCCAATTGAAAGTGCTCTTTCCAAAGCCGTTGAAAGCTCTTGATGTCTTCTGGTTCTATCTTCATCGCAGCTTGTCGTTAGTTGCTACAATGATGGATTTGTATTTCCCCAGAAGAGTCCTTGCATTAAGCAATAACTCGTCATTCCAATAGAGTTCGATCACACGCCTCAGTGATTCGCCTCCGTAGAATATAAAGTGCGCTTTGCCATCGGGCATGTAACGACGGCTTTGCAGCTTGAAACCTTTTATGAGCAAGGCACTTGCCAACGCTGTATCGTGAGTAACGAAAGGAAGAGATTGAGACATAGATTTAGGGTTAGGGATTTAAGTAAATCCCAATGCGGCATTGGTTTTGTCGTGAATCTCTCCACGGCAAAAATCGTAAGCTTACGGTGCACAGCCTACGTGGGTATGTTCCTAAAGTCGGTCTTGGTTTAGTCTCAAAAGTCCCGAAAAAGTCTCACTATGCAGGATTCTTCATTATGTAGGCATTTTTGCCTTCTAAATCCTTGGTGCGCTTGAAAATCTCGTCGATCAACGCAGGTTTTTTTGATTCTTTTTTTACCTTGTTTTTCTGCTTATGTGAAAGCTTTGAGGCATCGTCCTCATACTCTTTCCCCGTTTTTTGATAAATGTGCCTTTGGGTTCTTTGATGGGAAACGGGTTCATTAAAATTTCCCCATAGGAGTTCTACGAAGTGATACTCCGCCGTTGATGGTGTAATACTCGCAATCGTTTCTCCGTTTGCAATCAAATCCCCATTTTTATGAAATACGACACTTCTGAAGCCGCTCACTAGGTATTCACCAAAATGTCTTCCATCAAAAATGAGTTGCTCCTTTTCTAAGCCCGTAATCTCATTTACGGGGATATTAACCAGCTCATGGTCTGATGGAATAGAAAATACAGCTTCATGATTTGTGAAAAGGATATACCGCCTCATTTGGCTTGGCTGTTTTTGAACGAAAGCCAATGCCTCACTAATTTTTTTGCCTTGGTAGTAGTAACAACTGTGCCGCATACCGTCTTGAGTGATGCCCCCAATTTGCCACATATTCGGTACTACAAGTTTCTCAACACGATCATCAATCCCAAGTTGAAGAGCCATTTTTTGCAAGAAAGTTTCTACGTCGAAATGCCACGTCTCTACTGCTTGAGGATTAAGATAATTGCGTGAGGTGTCCGAAGTCGAGCAGACACAATAAAGTTTACCGTTTTCTATCAGCACATCTAAAAAATGGGTATCGTCGCAACTCGGACATGGGATTTCTTTTAAGTCGTCCCCTCGTTTTAGAAATCCTAAATCCTTGAGCAATTTTATCTCAGAACCTTTGAGAAAGCTCTGTAGTTGGCTTTCTTGAAAGTAATCTGGGTAGTGATGTATGGCCTCGATAAAACGAGCAAATGATTTTTCCATCTTAAAATAAATCTAGCCCCCACCGCCTCAATAATTGGTACACGATGATGTCAATTTCGCGCTCTTTCAAATCGCAGATATTGGGGTATGTAATGGCCGTAGTAACCTTCCTTTTTCTTCCTTTGCCTTGGCTTTTGAAGACGACTTTAATTTTGAACTGGGTAATTCTGTAGTCGAGCAAATCAATATTCATAGCTTTCAGGCTCTCGATGATGGGCTCCGTGCCCGATCTGCTCGTGTTTCCAATATCAATGATGAGGGACGTTTTTGTTGAATTGTGAATAAGACGCAGCCCCTTCAAAGTTACGCTCTCCACAAAGTCTGTAGCTTGAGTGGGGAAATACAGCGCGTTGATATTTCGGACGCGCTCAAAATCATAACGGACATTGTTAGTGATGGCTGGCTCTTCTTTAAGCATGAGCCTGATAAACGCCGCTTGGAGTTCCTGTATTTTCTTGGCTCCTCCATGGGCTTTAACTTCTAAAAGCTGTTCCTTGGGAACATACAGAAAGTACGCCATAAAAACGGGCTTTCTCGGGGTTTTCGGGTTTAAATTTCCTTTTTTAAAACTCATGTCGTTGGTAAAGGCATCTTCTACATAGGCGGTAAAAATAATTCTCTCCGTTTTTCTGAGGTACTTTACTTTTAAGTTTTTGCCTTTGTATTCCTTGCCATAGAGCGCCTTTAATCCATTTTCAAAATCAGCGACATTCACTAGAATTTTATCAATGTCTTTCGATGCCGCCTTTTCGGAACGCCATCCTTGCATATTTTCTATGCCGTATTCATCGTAAGTTTCGCAAAAAAGCTCATAAAAATTGAGGTAGAAATACATCGCGCGTTCTTTGGAATTTCTAAGTTTTTGATAGTCCTCCTCGTTGATATTAAAGCCTTGCTCTACGGCTCTATTGAGAATGTAATCACAGCCGTTCCCCGTGCCGATCTCGTCAATATCACACGTATCAAGCCAAAAAGCTGCCCGCTTGTCTTCTGATTCTTGCTCAAGCATTTTCATAAATTCTTCGGCTACCTGTTCGCCCGCTTCTTTTTCTTTGGTTTTAAAATCAATGCCGTGATGCTTTGCATAGCGGCTCAATAAATCGGGGCTGATTTTCATTAAAAAATGGAGTGGGTCAAAACTTGCAGTAGCCATAATTTTTGTGTTTGTATGCGTTAAAAAATAAGAGTTATTGTATATTAAAAGTAACTTATGTTAAGTTAAAACACAATACACCATGACAAATCAAGAACTCCCCGAAATTTTGACCATGAAGCAGGCTTGCGAGTTTCTAAACTGCCATTCCAACACGTTGCGTAACTGGGAGAAAGACGGAATCCTTGAATGTATCCGCTTTGGTAAGCGCGGAGATAGACGATTTAAAAAGGAGACTGTTTTAAGCCTTATAGAAAAGAAAAATTAAGTGGAATTTATTCATATTTGCCATGAAAAAGAACTTATCAAAATTGAACAAAGTCGAATTAAGAGACGTTTGGGAGCACGAAGCATTAGACTTCACAAACTGGCTTGCTCAAAAGGAAAATCTCGATGTTTTGAGCGAAGAAATAGGTGTTGATGTAAAACTCATTAAGACCGAGGCGAACGTCGGCAAGTTTAGCGTGGATATACTCGCGGAGGAGGAAGCGTCGGGAAGGAAAATAATCATTGAAAACCAGCTTGAAGATACGAACCACGACCATTTAGGAAAAATTATCACCTATGCCTCGGGATATGATGCGGAAATAATAATTTGGATTGTGCGCGACGTGCGCGAAGAGCACCAAAAGGCAGTTGATTGGCTTAACGAACATACCGACGAAAGCATAGGTTTCTTTTTGATTAAAATTGAACTTTGGCAGATTGAAGGCTCAAACCCTGCTCCAAAGTTTGAGATCATGGTTAGCCCCAATGAATGGGCGAAAGCTATTAAAACAAGCCCAAGCAATGGCGAGCTTACCGATACAAAACTGCAACAGCTTGAATTTTGGACTAAATTTAAAAACTATGTGAGAACAAATGACACAAGAATACGCTTGCAGACTCCACGTCCTCAACACTGGTACGATGTGAGCATGGGGAGCTCCGACGGCCACGTCGCGCTAACTTTAAACTCACGCGAAAACTTGATCGGCTGTGAAGTTTATATAAGCCGCAACAAAGACCTTTTTAACTTTTTACGAGACCGTAAAGAAGAAATTGAAAAAGAAATCGGCGAAACTGCCGAATGGGTTGATGCCGCAGTCGCTTCTAGAATAAAAATTAAGAAGGAGGTTTCGGGCGTGTTCAATCAGTCCGAAGCGGAAAAATATTTTTCTTGGCTCTACCAAAAAACGGTTTTATTTCAAAAAGTATTTGACAAACATTTTAGGGACTATAAAAACTTTAAGAAATAACGTAAAAATTAGTTATGAAAAATGAAAGAATTACAGAAAATATAGTTCGAGAAAAACTGAGGAAATTTCATTATTACACCACTGACGGTGTTTCTGTTGAAGAACAAAAAAGTGTTATTGAAGAAGTAAAAAGGTTACTTAAAGGTGCAAGTAAAACTGGCGGCACTGGCAGCGGCTATCCTGAATTTTTAATCACCACCCGATCTACCCCAGACTTTATTGTTATATTTGAATGTAAGGCTGACGTGAAAAACCATCGATCAACAAATCTCGATAAACCAAAAGATTTTGCTGTTGATGGAGCCTTACACTATGCGCGTAGATTATCCAAATCTTTCAATGTGATTGCCGTGGCTGTTAGCGGGCAAAGCGAATCTGAACTTAAAATTTCAACCTTCCTTCATGCGAAACAGGCAGATGATTTTAAGTCTTTAACAAATAAAGACGGTAAACTGATTGATTCTCTTGTTTCAATTGATGACTATATTAAGCACGGTACATTTGATCCTGAGGTTGCTCAGAGCAGACACGATGACTTAATGTCATTTTCCAGAGAATTGCATGATTTTCTTCGTGACCATGCAAGAATTACTGAAAGCGAAAAACCCTTGATAATCAGTGGCACACTGATTGCGCTTAAAAATAAAGCATTTGTAAAAAGCTTCGATGCCTATTCACCCGATGAACTACAAAAAGAATGGATGAGGGTGATTAAGGAAGAGTTTAAAAAAGCTGAAATTCCTAATTCAAAGGAATACAGTATGACTCAACCATTCTCTTCCATTGCTGTACATCCAGAACTTGGTAAACCGACGAGCAAATATCCTCGTGGCATCCTCTACGAGATTATCAAAATGCTTAATGATAAGGTGTGGCCATTTATCAGTATCTACCATGATTTTGATGTTGTAGGCCAATTTTATGGGGAGTTTTTGAAATATACAGGAGGTGACAAAAAAGCACTCGGTATAGTTCTTACACCTCGTCATATAACCGAGTTGTTTTCGTTTTTGGCAAACGTGCAAAAAGATAGTAAGGTTTTAGACATTTGTGCTGGCACGGGAGGATTTCTTATTTCAGCCATGTATCAAATGTTTAAACAAGCAACCACGGAAAGAGAGAAACAAAAGATTAAAAGTGAAGGTTTGGTTGGTGTTGAGCAGCAACCAAACATGTACGCTCTAGCGGCAAGTAATATGATTTTACGCGGAGATGGTAAAGCAAATTTATATCAGGGAAGCTGTTTTGATGAGGGTATTACCCGAGCCTTGAAAAATCATAAGTGCAATATCGGTATGATAAATCCGCCTTATGCACAGGGCGATGAGGATTTGCATGAACTTGTCTTTGTTAAACACATGCTTGACTGTCTCTCAAAGGGAGGCACAGGTATAGCCATCGTACCTATGTCCTGTGCTATATCACCTCATCCAAAAAGAGAGGAGCTTTTAAAATATCATACGCTTGATGCTGTAATGTCGATGCCCGATGATCTTTTTTATCCAGTAGGAACCGTTACTTGCATCATGGTATTTAAAGCTCATCTTCCCCACGAACAAAGTAATCAAAAAACATGGTTTGGATATTGGAAAAATGACGGTTTTCTAAAAACCAAACATCTTGGAAGAATTGATCTTAATAAAAAATGGACTTCTATTCGTGATAAATGGGTTGAGCTCTATCGCAATCGTGATGACGAACCTGGCTTGAGTGTAAAACAAAAAGTGACCGCTCAAGATGAATGGTGCGCGGAGGCATATATGGAAACAGATTATTCCACTCTTGCAAAGGATGATTTTGAAAAGGTGGTGAAAAAATATATGGTTTTCAAATTGCTTAATGACATGGATTAGTATGATAAAAGTATCTGACATTTTCGATGTAAGATATGGAGTCAATCTTGAGCTTAATCAGATAAAGCAGTCTCCCGATGGTATTAACTTTGTTTCAAGAACCGCAAAAAATAATGGTGTTTCGGCTAAAGTAAGAAAAATATCTGGTGTTGAGCCAATACCAGCAGGAACAATCAGTGTGGCTGGTGGCGGGTCTGTAATGGAGAGTTTTCTTCAAACAAAACCTTATTATAGTGGCCGAGACCTGTATTATTTGACACCACTTATTAAGTTAACTGACCAGCAGAAATTGTTTTATTGCGCTTGTTTGAGAGCAAATAAATATCGGTTTAATTATGGCAGACAGGCCAATCGAACTTTAAAAGATTTAAAAATTCCCTCTTTGGAAGAAATTCCTGATTGGGTAAATAAAGAGAATATAACACGTTTTAATCATGCAAGAGAGCCTTTTACTAAAGATAAAGATTTGAATTTTGATACTCGAAGTTGGAAGGAATTTGAATATCAGAATATTTTTCAAATCAAAAAAGGGAAACGCTTAACAAAATTTAATATGAAGGCAGGACAAACTCCCTATATTGGCGCCATTGACTCAAATAATGGTTACAGACAATCCATTCAACAAAAACCCATTCATGATGGTAATACCATAACTGTAAATTATAACGGATCGGTAGCTGAGGCTTTCTATCAACCACAATCATTCTGGGCAACAGATGACGTAAACGTTCTTTATCCAAAGTTTCGGATGAACAAGTATAACGCACTTTTTCTTTGTGCCGTGATTCGTAAAGAGAAATACCGCTTTAACTACGGGCGTAAGTGGCACATGGAACGCATGAATATTTCTAAAATTAGATTACCAGTAGAAAAAAATGGCCAGCCAGATTTTCAATACATGGAAAACTACATCAAGAGCCTCCCTTTCAGTAGCCAAATATAGATACTCCTATTGCCAATGCTACAATACATAACCGCCTCAAAGCTCTACGATTATCTTCAATGTCCGCATCGGGTCTGGAAAGATATTCATGGAAACCAAGACGAAAAGATTCAAGAAACAAACCTCTTCGTAGAGCTACTTTGGACTAAAGGCGTGCTTCACGAGGAAAAGATTTTAACCAAGATCGGCGCTTATCTCGATTTGAGCGATGGCTCGCAGGAAGAGCGTTTTCAAAAAACTATTGAAGCAATGAGAAACAAAGCTCCCCTTATTTACCAAGGAGTTTTAAGACACGAAAATCTGCTTGGCATCCCTGATCTTTTAAAAAAACTGCCTGATGACTCATATATGCCGATGGACATTAAATCTGGCATGGGACTTGAGGGTGCAGATGAAGAAGAGGGTACTGAAGGCAAGCCGAAAAAGCATTATGCCGTCCAGTTGTGCCTTTATAATGACTTACTCAAAAGACTCGGCTTTGCAACGCACAACCAAGGCAAGATTATAGATATTGAAGGAGAAACTGTTGAATATGATTTAAAAGCTCCTCGAGGTGCGCGTACCCAAGAAACGTGGTGGGATTTTTACGAACAAATCAAAAAACACGTTGAATTTTTAATGAAAAATGAGTACCGAAACAAGCCAGCTAACGCAAGTATATGTAAATTGTGCCCTTGGTATCACAGTTGCAAAAAATGGTGTGAGGAAAATCATGATCTGACCAATGTTTTTTACCTTGGCCGTAGTGACCGTGACCGCTTTAATGAAGATTTAAACGTGGAGACGCTTGATCAATTTGTAGAGATTGATGTTGAGGAAGTTATGAAACTCAAGGAGAAGGAAAAGAAGAGTGGCAATAAAGATTTTCTTTATCGCATTGGCGAGGATAGCCTCAAGAGAGCACTTAGGCGGGCTAAAATCATTTTCAAAACCAAAAAACCTGTCCTGTACGAAGCCGTATCATTCCCGAAAGTAAAATACGAGCTTTTCTTTGATATTGAGGATGACCCGACTCAAGAATTTGTTTACTTGCACGGCGTTTACGAAAGGAATGAGGGCAAAGAGAGGTTTCTCGACTTCACTGCAACAAAAATGCACAGGGAAGCAGAACGGGAGGCTTGGTCTAGGTTTTGGGATTATGTCCGCTCGCTACCGCGAAATGATTTTTCTGTTTACTATTTCGCTCATCACGAAAAGACGACCTATAAGAAGTTACAGAAACGTTATCCAGATGTGATTTCCGTGGACGAATTAACCGCCTTCTTTGAAAATTCCAATGTGATTGATCTCTACAAGGTAGTGCAAAAGCATACAGATTGGCCTTTAGGAAGCTACTCGCTTAAAGCTCTCGCAATGTACCTCGGATTTAAATGGCGCGACGAAACGCCGTCTGGAGCACTCTCCATTCAATGGTTCAATGAGTACATCGCAAAGAATGATGCAAAAATACTTCAACGTATCCTTGAATATAACGAGGATGATTGCAAGGCTACAATGGTTCTTAAAGATGCGATTGAGAAAATGAGCGTAGCGAGCTAAATATCATGCTTGGAACCCAAGCACCGTTTTTGCAAACACATCAAACTCTGTATTATGGGTCTCAATGAGGGTTCTAACTTTATCCACGACTCTCAACCATAGGCAACAAGTGAATCCTGCATTGTGCCGCGAACGCTCACAGTCATGAAAGTGAGCGGGACAATGCAGAGATGAATGCAGTTGCCCATATAAATTGAGGGTAATAACAGAAGCGAATGGCTTGCGCTAGAGATGAGCGAAGTTTTCCTTAACACTCAAGCCAGCTGTGCCTTCGGGGAGGTAACACGTCAGCCAATATCTCGTTTTATAAAGAGCCTATGGACAATCTTCTCATGATGAAAAAACGCCCTCTCATTATTTCCTTAGCTGCTGTTGCTGTTTTAGCAGCACTTTTCTTTTTGCGCATTCCCATAAAAGAAAAGATCCGATCGATCCAAATGCCGCCGCTTCCCCAGCCTCAGCGGGCGGAAGATTTTGCTATGCCGCCAGCGCCTCCTGTCAGCCCCGTTGTTGCTAAGCCAACTCCTGTGGCTCCACTCCCGCCAGAAAAAACATTCGTAGGAACTTCCACGGCGGATCGTCTCCCCGGTTCCATCAATCTTGATGTTCCCTTTGCCTCCCAGGCGCCGCTTGGCGATTGGGGCATGCCCTACCAAGAAGCCTGTGAAGAAGCTGCCATCATTATGGCTCATTATTACTACATCGGCAGAAAACTGGATGTGAATATTATGAATGATGAAATTTTGAAATTAGTGGATTGGCAAAATAAAACATTCGGCTACTACAAAGATACGACAGCAGAGGAAATTGCCAGAATTTTGCGTGAATATTTTGGACATAAAAATGTGAAGGTGAAGTATGACATTACGGCGGAGGATATTAAAAAAGCTGTGGCACAAGGCAAGCCGGTAATTGTTCCTGCCGCTGGTCGAGTTTTGCCAAATCCTTATTTTAAGCAGCCGGGTCCGCTGTATCATGCCGTAGTGGTGAAGGGTTACACTCAGGGAAAATTCATTACCAATGACCCTGGAACGCGCATGGGGAAAGATTTTTTGTATACGGAAAAAGCGCTTATGGATGCCATCCATGACTGGAATGCGGCAGACATTTTTAAAGGGAAGAAGGCGATGATTGTGGTCGGAGTTTAAACTTCTCCAAACGCCGCCACAAAAAGAATCCGAGCAAAACAACTTCCGCAGAAGAACCTAAGAAAAATCCGTATGGTATTGCAGCAATGCCCAGAGTTTCAATTCGGCTGGAAGCAAAATACACACTAATCACCAACCCCGCGATACTCATGATCACTGGGATAATGGTATTCTTTAGCGCATAAAATGAACGCGCTAATAAATGAATGAGGCTTTCCGTGGGAATCGAAAGCGCAAAAATAGAAAGCACTTGAGCCGTGCGAAAAATATTTTCGTCTGAAAATTTTCCGCCGCCCAAAAAAATACGAATCGGCAAGTCGCTCAAAAAATAAAGTCCCAATGCGCTGGGCACGGTAAAAATGAGAATATTGCGCAAAGTCTTCCAAAAATGCTGGAGAAATTTTTGATGTTCACCGTTGCCGGCGGCTTCTGCCAAGATGGGGAAAATGGCTACAGAAAAAGCAATTCCGAAGAGAGAGACGGGCACGCTTTGAAAGTTCCGCGCAAAACTGACGGCGGTAACACTTCCTGCGGCAAGAAAAGTAGCCAGGCGCGTAAAGTTAAAAAATTGTAACTGCTCTACCGG
>JBBTWV010000068.1:0-9290 GCA_038062615.1 Patescibacteria group bacterium
AGATTTTGCGGACGAGTGACATCGGGCATAGAATACACCCATGCAGGAACTCAAGCAAAAACAGGAGGAGCTCAAGCGGCTAATTGTACGCGGATTTGAATGTCTGGATTTGCCGAAGTTAAAAAAGCGCGCGCAGGAGTTGGAGGAGATCAGCAGTGCGCCGGAATTTTGGAGCAATCAAAATCAAGCGCGCGAAATCGGCCAGGAGCTCAAGCACCTGCAAGTACTTATTAAGGATTGGGAAGAGGCGCGGCGCGATGTGGATGAACTTGCCGAGCTTTTGCCAACCATTCATCCGGATAATGATCCTATCGCCGCGCAGGAGTTTAGGGCCATGGTTGCCGAATTAGAAAAAAGATTTGATCGGCTCAATCGTGAATCATTCTTCTCCGGCAAGTATGATCAAAATAATGCCATCCTACTCATTCACGCTGGCACCGGCGGCAAAGATGCGCAAGACTGGGCGCAAATTCTTCAGCGTATGTACATGCGATATGCTGAGCGCCGCGGTTACAAAACAGAAATTTTAGACGAGTCGCTGGGCGAGGATGTTGGGCTTAAGAGTGCCAGTATTTTAATTTCTGGAATGTATGCGTATGGCTATTTGAAGGGAGAAAAAGGGGTTCATCGCCTGGTGCGCATGTCTCCTTTTAACGCCAAAAATTCTCGCGAAACTTCCTTTGCACTTATAGAAGTTATGCCTGAGGTTCCCGAGTCGCCGGAAGTTCAAATTAAACCGGAAGAACTTCAGCTGGATACGTTTCGCTCCGGCGGCGCCGGCGGCCAGAATGTAAATAAAGTAAATACCGCGGTGCGCATCACGCATATTCCCACCGGTATCATCGTGGCCTGCCAAAGCGAGCGTTCACAACTCCAAAATCGTGAACGTGCCATGAAAATTTTGCAGTCAAAACTGGCCCAACTTCACGAAGAAGAAAAATTAGAGGAGATGAAAGAGCTCAAGGGCAAGCGCGTAGAAATGTCTTGGGGAAACCAAATTCGCTCATATGTTTTGCATCCCTATACTATGGTAAAAGATCATCGTACCGATTATGAAACTTCTCAAACGGACAAAGTTTTAGACGGCGATCTGGATGGATTTATTGAGGCCGAAATCGAGTGGGCAGCAAAGAAACAGCCTAATTGACATAAGGCGCTTATTACCTATAATGTCATTCCTTTAACTTTCGTTTGTTTATGGAACTTCATGACGTTGATCTTCCTGAGCTTTCCCAAACTACAGCCGACCAAAGTCGAAAAATTATTGGAGAAGCGGCGTGCAATGCGAAAATCAGAAACAGCCTCTATAAATTGGCTCGCCAATATACTCATAATAATAATGGTGATGTCCAGGATCTCGTCCAGGATACTTTCGCAAGAGCTTTAACCTTTGCCCATAAATTTGAGCAGGGAACCAATATTACTGCTTGGTTGTGTGAGATTCTTACGCGGCTTTTTATGAATGATTATAGGCGCAAAAAGATGATGAGCCGACACGCGTCCGCTATTGATCCCAGGGAAATGCATGAACTTTTTAATGGAAGCCGTGGCATGGCTCATCCTGAAACCCAGTTGGAAGCCTCTCTTTGCGATGAAGTTGTTGAGGCACTTGATAATGTACCCCCCAATCGTATAGAACCGTTTCTTTTATTTGCGCTCCAAGATCACTCATATATGGAGATTCGGGCTCTGTTAGGGGGAGTGTCCCCCTTCAAACTCTTCGGGTTCGTATTTTTAGAGCAAGAGCTCAATTGAAAGCTGAACTTGGTGACTTTGCCCGCGATGAATATGGTATCGGGAAGCAATCCCATCAGGATGATGGGGCCGAAGAGAAGTGAAAGATTCCTTGAGCAAAGATTTTTGTAACGCTAAACTGACGCTAAATGGCTGTACTTGAAATTACCAAAGGAGTCGACAATCAAATTCTGCGAACGGTTTCAAAACCGGTAAAAAAAATAGACCGCAAAATCAAAGAGCTGGTGGCCGACATGATTGATACGATGGTCGCTGCGGACGGGCTTGGCATTGCGGCTCCGCAAGTCGGCATCAATCTGCGTATTTTTATTGCGCGGCTTAATTTCAATACGCCCAACGAGATGATGGTGCCAATGATAAATTCTGAATTTTTGGAAGTGTCGCCGGAGACGGTAGATAACGAAGAAGGATGCCTCAGTATTCCAAAAAAGTTTGGCACGTTGCGCAGATCAACGACACTCACGATTCGCTATATGGATTTAAAAGGCGCATGGCAAACACTGCGGCTGGACGGGCTCAACGCACGCATTATGCAACATGAAACCGACCACTTAAACGGCATATTGATTGCCGATAAAATGGAGCGGGAAGTGGACGGTGCAACGCTTAAGAAAGCCCAAAAAGCAAACTAGGGCCTGTGTACAGGGTTCTAGACGTTTCCTGCCGCGTCAGCACGCGCGGGAGCTGCAGAGGATCCGCCGCCCCTCATTGCAGTTGCCAATTCACCAGCCTGCCATGCAACCAAATTATTAACTGGTGCTACATTGGCGGTGCCAGGATTAGCTTCTGCGGACTGTCCTATGGCATATACTGCAAACCCGCGTCGAGTTCCACGGGGTTCTTCGGAATGAGAAAGCGCTCTATATTTGGGTGTCACTACTACCTGTCGTCCCTTTTGTTGTGCTGTCCGGACAACTTCATCAATATTCTCAAAAGTGGCAAAAGCGCAGGGCGTGCTAATGGATCTTGGATTCGGACCTTGTTGGCGCATGACTCTATATTCCATCCGCTCACTCTTATTTTGCGGAACTAACACAACGCTCCCATCGTCCGGCCACTGATCTGGCCTGTTCGCCACGCCGAGCTGTACAGTAATCGAGCTTACAGCTTCTCCTTCCTGGGAATATCCTGCCAGGACATCATCTACCGCAGAATCTACTTTGGGTCCAGTAACAGGTTCCGTTTCTCCGTTGTCATGTCCATTTCCTTCCACTCTGGGGTGAGTCATATTACAAACAATTAAGGATTATTTGGCTCGCATGCTATATTAGTTTTTTCACCTTAGTCAATATTTTCTTGATTCCATCAAGAAATCGGTAGAGAAACTGATTATAAATAACCTCAAAACTTGCTGCGTAGGCCACTTCTTTACCACCAAACTTTTTCTTAAAATCTGTTATTCCAGCCCATGGATGGTGCGGGTCACCTGGAGGAGCTATTCCTAAAAAATCGTACCATTGCATGCCGCGGCGCTTGGCCTCACGAATGGCTTCCCACTGCAATAAATAAGGTGCCATAAGATGCCTTTTTGTGTGATCCGAAGCACCAAAATAGTAGGTAGCCGTGTCTTTATAATAAACAACAATAATGCCACCAATTACTTCTTTTTTGCCAAATTCGTCTGCCTGTGAATACGCCAAAAAAAGTGAGGTCATTTGCCCATCAGACATTTGTAAAAGTTTTTCGTAAAAATATTTTGGGTGAATTTGGAAGCCATCTCGCCAGGCAGTTTTTTGGAGGAGCCCATAAAATGTTTCAAAATCTTCGGGCGGAATTTCATTAAATGAATTGAATTGATGCACCGAAACGCCGTGTTTTTTTGCAATGTTAATGTTGTACCTTCCCTTGGGTTTCATCTGCGCTAAAATTTCTTGCTCGGATTTTTGAAGGTCCAAAATAAGACTATGCTCGGCCGTCCAGCGCGTTTTGGATTTTTTGATGTGCCAGATTTTTTTAACTTTCTGTGCGTCTTCATCAGTCCAGTCCGACGGCGGTTCAACTCTCACAAAGAGCGCTTTTTCTTTTTGTGCGATTCGCGCCAGCTCTTCAAAAATTTCTTTATGAAATCCTCCAAGTGGGCCATAGGGAATCCAAAGCCAACAAAAGTTTAACGGAAGCTTTACTTTTATAATTAAAGCTCCCGCCATTAAGTTCTCATGACTCTTGATTCTTGACTCTTGATTCTGCGCAAGCACCGGCCAAAACTTTCCGCGATACGGAATCTGCGCCTGAAACTCTCCAAACGCCAAAGACTGGAAGAAACTTCCAGCCGGGTGGCATTTTACAAACTTATCGAGATCCGCCGAATTCATCATCTTCTCAATGACAACTAAGCTACTTTTTTGCGAATGAAAGCTGGAATATCCAGTTCACTTTCCACAGGTCGGCCCTGAGTGGAGTTTTGCAGACTGGAATGTTCTCGCTGGAAGAAAGAAGGTTTCTCGCGTTTGGCTTCATCAAATCCTGTAGCAATTACCGTCACTTTGATCTCACCGGTATAAGAATCATTTACTACTGCACCAAAGATAATCGTAGCGTCTGGATCAGCGGCTTCCGTAACAATACGAGCAGCCTCATCCACCTCAAACATAGAAAGATCATTACCGCCGGTAACATTAAAGAGAATACCTTTGGCTCCACCAATATCCATCTCCAAGAGAGGGCTTTCAATAGCGGCTTTTGCGGCTTCCACAGCGCGATTTTCGCCCGTGCCATAACCAATGCCCATCAAAGCGGAACCGGAATTTTGCATGACCGTGCGTACGTCGGCAAAGTCCACGTTAATCATACCGTGCACCGTGATGATGTCGGCAATACCCTGCACGCCTTGGCGCAAAACGTCATCCACTACCGTGAAGGCATCCATGAGTGGCGTCTTTTTATCAATAATAGAGAGAATACGGTCGTTTGGAATCACGATGAGTGTGTCCACCTTGCCGCGAAGATTCTCCAAACCGTCTTCAGCTTGTTGCTTGCGTTTCATGCCCTCAAAAGAGAATGGTTTGGTAACCACGGCCACAGAAAGAATGCCTAGTTCGCGAGCAATTTCGGCAACAATAGGAGCGCCACCGGTACCAGTCCCACCACCCAAACCGCAGGTAATAAAGACCATATCAGCACCTTGCAATGCAGCCTTAATTTCCTCGGAACTTTCTTCAGCTGACTGGCGTCCAATTTCTGGATTGGCACCTGCACCCAGACCGCGGGTAGTGGCCTTTCCCACATTAATCTTATTGGGCGTCTCACAGTGATACAGCGCCTGAGCGTCCGTATTGAGCGAGATAAACTCAATACCTTTTACGCCAGATTTCATCATGCGTGAAACCGCATTGCATCCACCGCCGCCAATACCCACGACGATGAGTGAGGCCACCGGGCTAACTTCTGGCGTAACCATCTCTACGCTTACGGTTCTCTTTTTGAATGTTGAAGCTTTGCCGACGAATAAATTGCGCAACGAGTCTTTGTACTGAGGGTCCATGATAGTAAAAATTATGAAATATTACTTAGCTGAGGAGCGCCCTCCGGGCGCGTTATAGGCTTAGCCTCGCTGAGGCTCGGCCTCATGGGAGAAGTTGCTTTGCCCAGGCCTTAAAGCCCGAGAAAGTTTTCTTAAGATTCAAACCCCGGAAACCAAGGCCAAACGGCCGTGCTTCAAAGCGGGCGCCTAAGAGTAAAAGTCCAATGGCGGTGGCATACGCGGGATCTTCAATTTTATCCACCACGCCTTCAAAATTTTGAGGGAAGCCAATTTGCACTGGTAAGTTCAACGTTTCGCGAGCCAAATCAATGACGCCTGGGATTTTTACGCCGGCACCGGTGAGCACCACGCCAGCCGGTAACATTCCGTCGCGGTGAATTTTTGCCAATTCTTCTTTTACCAACAAGAATATTTCGTGATACCTGGCCTCAATGATTTCCACCAAATGTTTTTTGGAAATTTTCTGCATATCAATTTTGCTGAGGCTGGAAAGGTCAATCATCTCGCGATCGTTGACCTCGCTTGGAATGCAAGAACCGTATTCGATTTTGATTTTCTCAGCCGTATCAATAGAAGTGCGCAGACCAATGGCAATATCGTTGGTAACATTTTCGCCGCCCACTGGAATAACCGATGTGTGGAGGGTCGTACCTTCTTCAAAGACAGAAACGGAAGTTCCGCCAGAGCCAATGTCTACCACCACGACGCCAAGTTCTTTTTGGCGTTTAGAAAGAACAGCTTCAGAGCAAGCCAGTGCGCCGGGGATGACATCATTAATATCCACTCCGGCCTGCAAGACGCATTTTTCAATATTCCTTACATGGGGAATCATGCCCGTTACAATGTGGGCGTCAACTTCAAGACGGATGCCGGACATACCAACGGGGTACTTAATTCCCTTCTGTTCATCCACCGTAAATGACTTTGGAATAATGCGCAGGATGCGGCGGTTATTGGGAATGGCCACGGCCTGAGCCGCCTCAATGACGCGATCAATGTCATCTTCGGCGATTTCATTACCGGGGTGAGAAATGGCAATAACGCCTTTGCTGTTGAAAGATTCAATGTGATTGCCGGAAATGCCAAGGAAAACATGGTGGACTGGTTCGCCTGCCATTCGTTCGGCGTCTTCCAAAGAAGCGGTGATATTGTTAATTGTTTCTTCTACATCGATTACTTGTCCTTTGCGAAGGCCGGTAGACGGAGCAATGCCAACACCAATAACGTTAGGGATTTGGGTTTTTTCGTCCATAATCCCCACCACGGTCCTAATTTTTGATGAGCCGACATCCAGGCCGGCGAGTAAGCGTATTTTTGACATAAGGCGCGAGCGAAGCGAGTGCTAAGCAATTAAATCGCCCGAGTGGCGAATGGTTGGATAATCAAGGAAAAAAAGAAAATAGAGTTTTCGCCGGAAAACGAAGTCACGATAATATAGAAAAATAGCCGACGCAAATTTTTAGTTCGGTTTTTTGGCTTTTTTAAGCCCTTCGTTTCAATTTTGTATTCATTTGTTTTCTTTTGCTGTGGCCAAAAACGCGGAGCGTTGACACTTATTTTTTTAATATTCTACTCACCGTTTTTTTGGCTTTTATCAGCCCTAAAAGTGGGTTTTTAGTGATCAAAAATATTGCTCATTTTTTTTGAAGGTTTATTTTTTTGCTCAGCTTCTTATTTTATCGTCTGCGTAGAGAGGAAAATGACTAATCAAAAATAAATGATTTTTGTATTTTGATTCCACTCACAAATCAAAAACATCAAAAAATCATTTTCCATGGAAAACGGTTGTTATTGTTTATTCTAAGCCCAAATACTGATGTTGAGTACTCGTCCTAGTCTCAAAGTATAACTACAATTCATTTTTACAATAACCGCAACATCAAAACTGCAATATTTGAGGCTTTGCCTCGTGGCGCGTGTGGCATTTAGAACAACGACCGTTGCGGTTCCTCTTTTTCGTACATCTCATCCAGCCGCTTTACCAAGCTCTTAAAACCAAGTGACTCAAAAAGCTTTCTCACCGAGGCCGCATCAAAACTTTTGGCCCGGCAGGCTTCTAAGTCAAAATTCACGGGCACATCGGCCACCAATGTGGCCAGCTCCTTGCTCATGAAGGCTTGCTGACGACTGTCTTCCAATTTTTTACGCATTCCTGGGCTGAGCGCTTCAAGATTTTCGTAAATTTTTTCCAGACTTCCATATTGCTGGAGCAAAGATACGGCACCTTTATCGCCAATCCCTTTCACGCCGGGAATGTTATCGGAGCTATCTCCCGCAATTCCTTTATAGTCGGGAATTTGTGCCGGAGAAATTCCATATTTTTTTTCGATGTCGGACTGCGCCATGATCTCCGCTTGTTTAAAGCCTTTTGCGGGATAGAGAATAGAAACCCGCTCACCTGCAATTTGAAAAATATCAAAATCGCCGGTGGCTATGAGAACCTCCAAATTTTTGTTGGGTTTCATTTGCTTCACGACTGTAGCCAAAATGTCATCGGCTTCGTAGCCTTCGGCTTCAAACCCCGGGACGCCAAATGTCTCCACTACCTCTCTTACTAAGGGGATTTGATCGTAAAGTTCTTGCGGGGCTTTTACACGAGTTGCCTTGTATGCCTCAAAAGCCTTATGCCTAAACGTTGGCCCTTTTCTATCAAAAGCGACGGCCAAATAGTCGGGCTTCTGGGTTGCCATAATAGAGAGCAGAATGGTGGTGAAGCCAAAAACCGCATTGGTAAGGGTACCGGCGGGGCTTTTTAAAAATGGCGGGATGGCATAAAAACCCCTATAAATAAGGCCAGAACCGTCAATCAAAATAAGCTTTTCCATGCAGGAATAAAGTACAGGGGACGGCACCACAACTCAACAGCCTGGTGGCATTTTAGGGGTGGCATTATCAGATTAAATCTGATATAATAATCAGATGGACCGATACCAAAAATTCATTGAAGAAAAAGCAAAAAAGAAGCGCGAGCTGATGGGGACGATGTTTTTTCCTCGTACGCCGGTTTTGCTGCTGGATCTCTGCGACGGCTCAAAAACATCTTACGACGATCTTTTGAAGGGTCTGGAGGCGATTCATCTCACTACCTTAGTTATTGCACCGGCGGAAGCCAAGGCTCGGGCAAAAGGAAAATTTGTAAAATTCCTGGCGCCGGAAAAAGAGGCCGACGCCTACCGTGCCGCCGACTTTGCGGTGGTGATGGATGGTGATATTTCTAAGGTCATAAAAAACGGCTGTGTGCCGATTTCAAAACTGGATGGTGAAAAAACAGCTGACTATAACCCGCTTCGCGAAAAAGGAAACGGGTTTTATTTTAAAAATCCCACAAAATGGGAGATGTTTGCCGCTATTGTACGTGCACTGGAAACCTACCAATTCCCTTACGACTGGGAAAATCTCATCCGAATTATACTTAAATAGGGGCAACCTGCGGTTTCCCCATGAGCTCGCCTCGCTTACGCTCGGACTCGCCCCCTTCCCTTAGGTCGTCTTCGCTTGGGGGTCGCACGCGGTTCGTGCGACACTTCGCCTGAGCTACGCCCACGAGACCCAAGCTCGACGCCTCACAAAAGTATTCTGCTTAGTTCAACGTATCCGGTCCACCATCGCCGCGGACGCTTTGTGATATTTCTTGAATCAATTTCACGATTTGCGGGAAGCTAATGTAGTCGGTGGTGCTGATGCCGATAATTTTGCCGACGGCGTTTACAATGATGACTGCCAAAATCGTCACGATTAAGCCAATAATGGCATAGCGGATAGTAGAGACTGCTTGCTTGATTTTTTCTTCTTGGCCGCCGGAAAGAATAAACGAAATACCACCGATAAAAATAAAAACAACGGAAAGAAAACCGGCCACAATAATCGCATAGGCAATGCCCTTATTTATGAGCTCGGTGAGGTCAATATTCTGCGTGTCGGAGATGAGGGAGCCGGAGGTAGCCATGTACCCGTATATTACACTATGATAGGCGCGTGCATCCAACGACTTGTTTTTTCTTTGTTCAGGGCTTAAGCGAGCGGTACCGCAGCGGTGGACTCATGGTCACGCAAG
>JBBTWV010000069.1:0-20894 GCA_038062615.1 Patescibacteria group bacterium
CCGAAAGCCGGTCAGTTACCACGCGGGTTATTTCTTCCGGCATGGTCCAGTCAAAACTCCGCAAACCCGCTTCCACGTGCGCTACCTTGATACCTCGTTTGGCCGCGGTAAGCGAGCAGGCCACGGTGGAGCTCACATCGCCTACCACTACCACTAAGTCCGGTTTGTGGCTTTCTAATACGGCATCAAAGGCAATGATGATCTTTCCCGTCTGCTCGGCGGGTGTTCCGGCTCCAACTTCTAAATTGATATCCGGTGCAGGAATTTCCAAGTCATCAAAAAAAACCTTCGACATTTTTTTGTCGTAATGCTGGCCGGTGTGGACGAGCATTGATTGTATCTGCTTATGCCGGCGCGCCTCCTCCATCAGTGGCGCAATCTTCATGAAGTTTGGCCTTGCCCCTGCCACAAATAAAATGGAAAGTTTCTTCATAGGATTTGCACGTTCAAAACGCCTTTACGGTATTCATTCCGTCAAAACTATTTAGCGGCCAGTATCCGAGCCAGCTTGGACTTCTTTCGGTCGGCGTTGTTGGGGTGAATGAGATTATTTTTGGCGGCTTTATCAACAAGAGCCATAACTTCCGGCATCCGCTTGGTGAACTCATCCAGTTTTTTGGCTTGTGCCAGCTTCATCATCTCCTTCATGGCGGCTTTAAGACGATCTTTTGCGTTGCGATTCACCGTCCGTCGTTTTTCGGACTTTCGCAGATGTTTGATGGCGGCTTTTACAATAGGCATAACGCGCTATACTGTACTAAGTTAAAAGCGAAAAGTCAAAAGTCGAAATTACAGGTTTAAACTCAGGTAAGTTCTCAAATTATGAAGCCCGTTATTATTTTGGCCTCCTCCAGTATCTGGCGGCGCCGATTACTCAAAAAACATGGAATCAACGTGAAAGTCCATGTCAGCAAGTTTAAGGAGATGAAGATGCATAAAAATCCCCGCATTTTAGTCTTGCATAATGCGCGTGGTAAGGCTCGTCGCATCGCAGCTCACTATAAAAGTGGAATCATTATCGGTGTTGATACGGTTGGCGTTTTTAAAGGAAAGATTCTGGGCAAACCCAACGGGCGTAAAGCGGCACAGCGGATGCTCAAGATGCTTTTTGGCCACACGCACCAGATTATGACCGGGCTTTGTCTGATCAATACCCAAAATGGCAAAGAACTTACGGCGGTGGTGACGACAAAAATGACGTTTCGCAAAGTTACTGACTTAGAACTTGCTCAGTATCTTGATGGTGGCGAGTGGAAGGGAAAAGCCGGCTCCTATGCCATTCAAGGTCGCGCTAAAAAATTTGTACAAAAAGTGGAAGGCGAGTTGACGAATGTGGTGGGAGTGCCGGTGAACAAACTCAAGGAAATGCTGGTAAAAATACAGAAGCCTTTGGTATAATTCGTCTATGGCAGGAATGGGGAAAGTTGGATGGTTCTTTGGTCTCATTTTTGGGACGATTTTTGGTGTGCTTTTTGCCCCACGGAAGGGAAAAGATCTTCGCCAGCGCATGAAAACAGATCGCAAAAAAGGCCGATTTGGTGTAGCTCCTTTGCAAGATGATTTAAAGTCGCTGGGGCAGGAGCTCGCCGAGATTGCGCGCGATCTTTATGATTCAGAAATGGTTCATGAGATTATTGTGAAGGGGCGAAAGAAGGTAAAAGAGCTTTCGGATGATCTGGTTGGGGAGGCCGTGGATTTCCATACTACCCGCATTGAGCCCTTGGCGCGTGATGCCATGGGCGAAGGCGAGAAAACTTTTAAAAAAGCGAAGGGGGAGTTTAAGCTTTTTAAAAGGAAGGTTAAAAAAAGTGCGTCTATTGGAAAACGTGCACTCAAAGACATGAAGTCCGTCATGAAAAAAAAGAATCCTTAGGGATATGCTGAAACCAAAGATTTATGTTTTGGGGCCAGCTGACAGTTTTTCCGATTTGGCAGTCCGCCGCTTTAGGAATGCGAAAATTGCCTATGCGTCCTCTTTTGCGGTGTTATTTAAAAGGATACAGAGCGGTTCGTTGGTTCTGCTCCCGGTACATAATAAAATTATAGGCCCGATTCCGGAGGTTAAAAAATATTTGAAGACTCATCCTGTGAAAATTATGAAGAAATTTAGGATGCCGATTTCTTTTGTTTTGGCTTCAAAAAGGAAGATGTCACTTTCTGAGGTGAGAAGGATTTATAGCATTGGTCCGGCAATGGATCAGTGCAAAAAGTTTTTAAAAAAATATCTCTCTTCCTCAAAAAAAGTTCGAGTAGCTTCTACTGCGCAAGCGTATAAAAAAATTGTTCAACTAACAGCACAGGGCGCTGCAGCAATAGGATCTCTGGCCGGTGCAAAAAGTTATCAACTTGTAGTATTAGCACGGCAAATACAAGACGATCCAAAAGATTGGACCGAGTTTGTTATTGTTAAAGTAGCAACGCCGGAGGCGGAGTGATTTTTTGAGACGCCAAAATCTCGGGAGCGAGAATAAAAAGATACACGGTTGCGAGTAGCATGAATACAAAAAACAAAAGCATGAGAGTTATTCCGATGGATTTTTGATACTTTGTTATGCCCACATCAAATAGAATGGTTTTGGTTCTGTATAAGCCGTGGTAAAGGGCACAAAGAATAAGAATAAAAAAATAGGCACGGAAAAGGAATGATTCCATGAGGTACATTATGCTGTCCTTGCTGGAAAGTGCCCAAATGTGAGCTGGCAAAATAAAGGCGCTGAGCATGGCCGTGCCACTGAACGTGAACCACAGTAATCCTTTTATAAAAGCGGGACGAGAGGTGTTAGACATAGAGGAATATGAGCAGGAAATATGAACCTATAAGCCAAGCTACGACGAGAAGCAAAAAAAGGAAAAGTTGCATCCATTTTGGAAGAAGAACGGGGGTTATTTTTACCGTAACCCAAAACCATGTAAGGGTGTGTATAACCGCCGCAATAAGACCAATCCAGCTAATCGTTTTAAAAAATATGCCCCTTGAAAAATTGAGGGTGGCGTCCGTCATGGCCAGTGTCAAAAAAATCATGACATAGAGGGCAATAAAGACGCCGGTGAGCTCCCGGAGAAAGTACACGACGGTTTGAGGATTACGCGTCCACCAAAATGGTGATTGTTTTTGTTCAAAGCTCATGACTTTTTTCCGTTAAATTACTTAGGACTTTTTGGGCAAGTCGTCCGGCACCCATGAGTTTAAGCCGTTGGAGTGCCAGAGCGGGGTCTACTCGTTTGGGGCAAACCGCGGAACACTCACCCACAAAACTGCACTTCCAAACGCCTTTTTCACCAATCAACGCGTCCATGCGCTTGGCTTTGGACTCATCGCGGTTATCGCTTATGTAGCGGTAGGCAAGGGCACCGGCCGCAGGGCCAATAAAGTTTTTATCGAGTCCGTATACCGGGCAGGCGCTGTAGCAGAGCATGCACTTAATACACTGGCTGGTTTGGTCTATTTTTTGACGCTGTTTGGGAGTTTGTTGATACTCGCCATCTTCTAATGGCTTTTCTTCAGCGTGGTCCGTGTAGGGCAAAACATCGCTCATCTTGTTGACGGCGTCATCAATATCCACCACAAGGTCTTTAATAATGGGGAAGTTTCGGAGCGGCGTCACTCGCACGGGGCTTGGAATATTTTTGAGGTAGGTTTGGCACATCAAAATCGGTTTGCCATTCACCACCGCGGAGCAGCTTCCGCAAATTCCCATGCGGCACGACCAACGAAATGTGAGGCTTCCATCCTGTTCATCTTTGATTTGCTGGAGGGCATCCAGCACGGTTAAATCTTCATGGAATCTCAGCTCGTAGCTTTGAAAAAACGGCTCAGATTTTTCTTGGTGATAGCGCTGTACCGTTAATACTTGCGTTCCATCGGTTGCCATTGAGTAATGGTTACTGGCTTTTCTTGGGTTATCATACCGGACGCGCCGCGGGTGATGAAGGTATGTTTGAGGAATTTTTCATCGTTGCGAGTAGGGAAGTCGGTGCGCAGGTGGGAGCCGCGCGATTCTTGGCGATGAAGCGCTGCCATGAGAACTGACTCTGCCACGGTGAGCATGTTCTTGAGCTCAAGCAGGCTGGTGAATTCTGTATTGAAGAGTTTGGAATGATCATGCAGGGAGATGCGGCCAAAACACTCAGCGATTTTTTCATGATTTTCCAGGGCTTTTTTAAGACCTTCTCCGGTGCGTTCAATTCCAGCGTGTTCTTGCATATTATTTTGCAATGCCTCACGGACTTGAGCCACTCGCTCATTTCCTTCTTGATGCAAAAGTTGATCCAGATTTTTTTCTTCATCTTCAAGTTCGTTTGGATTTAGGTTTGGGAGATCAACTTGATCACAATACTCAGCGGCTTTGAGTCCTGCCGCTCTGCCAAAGACCAAACACTCTGCCAGGGAGTTTGAACCCAAGCGATTGGCGCCGTTAATGCTTACGCATGCGGTTTCACCGGCGGCAAAAAGTCCGGGGATTTCGGTTTCGCCGTGCAAGTTGGTACTCACGCCGCCCATAAAATAATGAGCTACCGGTGTCACCGGAATCGGTTCATAAACGGGATCAACTCCGGCAAAATCTTTGGAAACTTCCCGCACGAGCGGCAGTTTTTCATCAATAATTTTTTGCCCCAAGTGGCGAATATCCAAATGGACGTATGGTCCGTATGGACCGGTAAATCCTCGGCCGGCCTTGATCTCGCTCATAATGGAGCGGGAAATAATATCGCGCGGCCCCAGTTCCATTTTGCTTGGCAGGTAGTCTTTCATGAATCGCTCACCCTTATTGTTGAGCAAGTAGCCTCCTTCACCGCGCGCGCCTTCGGTAATCAAAATCCCGGTGCGAGGCAAACCCGTTGGGTGAAACTGCACAAACTCCATGTCTTTCAGCGGCACGCCGATGTCGTAAGCAAGCGCCATGCCGTCACCAGTTTTGATATTTCCGTTAGTGGTAAATGAATAGATTTTTCCGGCGCCGCCAGTGGCCAAAATAATCGTTTTAGCTTTAAATGCCGCCATTTTTCCGCCGCGTAAATCTAGGGCGGTGAGCCCCGTAACTCCGCCGTTCGTCCGTAATAATTTGGTGGCGAACCACTCATCAAATCTTTTAATATTGGGATATTTGAGCGTGCGCTCAAATAAGGTATGAAGCATGTAAAAGCCTGTTTTATCCGCCGCAAAAACGGTTCGCTTTACACTCATGCCTCCAAATGCGCGCACGGCAATTTTTCCGTCTTCTTCGCGGCTCCATGGGCAACCCCAATGCTCCATTTGAATGATTTCGCGCGGGGCTTCTTTTACAAAAAATTCTACGGCGTCTTGGTCTGCCAAGTAGTCGCTGCCGCGAATGGTGTCAAAACAGTGCTGCTTAAAACTGTCGTAATCGCGCATCACTCCGGCAATGCCACCTTCGGCAGAAACCGTGTGGCTGCGCACCGGGTAAACCTTTGAGACCAGAGAAATTTTAAGTTGAGGATAGTTCTCTGCAGCCGCAAGAGCAGCGCGTAAACCGGCTGCGCCGCCACCCGCAATCAGAATATCACTCTCAAAAACTTCCACGCCGCGAGCGTATCATACTTCACCTTCTCTTCCGAGTTTTATAGCTGAAGGTTTTACCCATTCTGCGATTTCCCCATCTGCCTCAGCTCATGCAACTTGTACGATCCTTCCGTCTTGACTGTCTAAAGGAGACCCATGGAGTCTTACAATTTTTACTCCTTGTCCTGGCTTAAATCTGATAGTTCCAATTGTTATAACGGCTAAATCCCCAGGGTGGAGAGGAGGGAGTTTGTCTTGGTAACTTCGGAGCGAAACGGTTACTCCTCCTACGGATTCATATGTTGAATAACCATCTATAGGGTTACTTGTGCTCCCCGTGTGAAAACAAGCATCATAAGGTTTCTCGGCAAGTCTTAAAAAACTGGCTAACTTGTCAGGTTGCAATGCGCCTTTTTCAACAAGTTCATGTGCTCTTGCCGAAAGTTCTGCGGCTTTTTCTGTAAGATCTGGCTCCTCTCTCATAAACTGTAGTGATTATAGCAATTATTTTTAAAGTTCTCTGCATCCACTTGCCATTTTTTCTATACACCGTCGTTCGTCTCCAATATTCTATCCAAAGTGGTCGGTTTTATTTTAGAACGTGTGAGGGGCCGCACTAAGATAACGTAACTCAGACTTAATTACATTCGTACCACCTATTCCAATATATATTTTTACATATTCGGCCGGCATATTATCTTTCAAAAAATTTGCTATATAACTCTTTCCTCCTTCTGTAAGCACCGCAGAGATATCGGCAAGTTTTGAGAGAAGTGGGAAATCATCCCTGGTTTTCCCTATATAAATATCACTTTGCCTCACATATTCTTTATTGATATCAGCATCAGCTAGTTTCGCCCATTCAACAGGGCTACGATCCTCCTCACTATTTTTGAGTTTTATATGGAGGGCAATCATATCTTTTACCAATTGATCCTTATTGGCATTCAAAAACGTATCAACTTCTTCCGGTGAAGGAATTTTTAAACCGGTTTCTTTTGCTTCTTGTTGAGCTACTGGTGGTGGGGCCTTTTCCGGGCCTTTTGGTGCATCTGGCGCTCCTTCCTTAAAAACAAAGCTAGCCATTTTCTGGGGAATAAAACAGTGTTTGAGTTCCATAGAGTTTTTTGTTAAATAATAAATTTTTATTTTTGCAAACGCTTGCGCTTGCGTGCCAAGTAAAATAATCCGTTGGCACCAGCTATAAATGCAGGATAAAGCAGAAGGCCTGGTCCAGTTTCTCCTTGAATAAAGGCACCATGAACTTTTTTGGCTATGGAAGCGGAAGCGGCGGCGCCTGAGGCTGAAGCGGCTGCTGTTGCCGCGTCCGTGGAATTTGCGGAAGCTTCTGCATTGGATGCACCAGCAGCATTTGCTTGCGCGTTTGTTGATGCGCTGCTGTTTCCTGTTTTTGGTTTGACCTTCACGGCAATGGGCTTGGTAGCCGGTGCGGTTACGGTAGCATTTTCTGAACCTGTTGAAGGAGCGAGACTTTGTCCGCCGCCGCCTGTGGATCCGGTTGATCCCGAGGATCCTGCTCCTGGTGCGACGCCCGATGACGATGCTGAGCCTGATGGGTTTACAGTTACCGTTTGCGTTCCTGTCGGTCTTCCCGTAACGGTTCTTTCTTCACCAATAGAAGATACGATTGCGGCGGGTGCATCATCAACATTTCCTGGTTCGCCTTCAACTTCCGGTTCATCTCCAATATTAACAGCAACTTCTATGGGTTTATCTTCACAAGCCATTTGTATCCCGTTCCACTGTTTATTTCCTTGGGCAATACAAGCTTGATACGTTCCCCTTGCTCCTCGCAAGGCATCAATTGAATTAAAGGCTCCAATGCCTTCCAATATGCACTTCCCGCCTTCTGCAGCGGCGCCTTCGGCAATGCAATCTTTGGCAAATTTTTGGGTGAGATTTCCGCATGTGCTGCCATCCCATTCCCAAACGCCTGGTTCATCTGCCATTTTTTGGTTGCATGCTTTGTGGTCTATTTCTGATTGATTGCTGCCTGGCAACAAAATGCTACCGCCAAGGCCTCCTGTTCTTAAAGCGCCAGCGGCGGCAGCTCCAGTTCTTCCTTCTAATCCGGCAAGCCCGGATGTTGCGGCAAGGGTACTAACAGCATTATTGTTCGGGAGGCCTGAATTGCCTACGATTGCTGGTGGCGGGGTGTTTTCGGGTGGCGTGTTTGCATCGGGCGGAACCGTTCCTGCTCCACCAAGCAATCCACCTCCTCTGATTCCTGATAATCTTCCGAACTGTTCACTGTCCTCGGCTATTTTCCCGATATTAGCGTCCCCCTTATTCACGGTCGTACCGCTGGCTGTTCCGGCTAGCCCGGCTCCGGCAAGTCCGCCTGTATCCAAAATTCCGCTTGTCCCGGCAACTCCGGTCACCGCAGCTCCCGTTGCTCCACCTGTCCCGGCAGTTCCTGATGCTCCGGTAAGAGGAACAGTAATAGTACCGCGTTGATCAGTAACGCCCGGTAGACCGGCGTCACCGACTAATGCTGGCGGCGGTGTTTCAGCCGGTGGTGTGGTTGCATCGGGCGGAACCATTCCTGCTGTTCCAGGTAACCCTCCAAGATCTCTGCTGACTCCTAATTTACTAATATCAAGACCTCCAATGGTTCCTTTATTGCCAACGGATCCCTTATATTCTTCAGAGGGTTGTTGCATGATGAGATAACCACTTACGGCAATTACCACCACTCCCAGTGCAGCGGCACCCCACTTCCACATCTTGTTTCTAGGTGGACTTATTGGTGACGTTCCGAAATTTGGCAAAGGAGTTGGTGCCGGTGCGCCGCTGTTTATTGATGGTGCTGACGGTGGCATCGGCGCGGCGTTTTGTGCCGTTGGAAGTTGAAATGTTCCTGCTGTTTGGCCTTGCGTTAATTCATCCATATTGTTTGGTGTTAATTTATATTTTAAACTTCATTCAATTATATCATATAAATATAAAATATGTCAAATAGAAGAATATATCAAGGGCAAGGCCATATTTGAGTTTTCTTACGATTTGGGTTTTTTTACGGCGCTGGTCATGCTCTCATCCGCTAGCCTTTTTTTTTCGGCTTCGGCTGCCTTAATGCATGTGCCAATTGCTGTCAGCAGGTCACTCACGGTTTCAAGATCATCGGCATTGGACCTATATTGCACAAGCAATGGTCTCAACTGTTGTAATATTAGAGCGGCCTTCGATGTTGGCTTCCAATCCAAATATTCTGTACTTTTTGAAGGGAGATTTACTTCTTCACATGTTCTTGGCAAAAAAATATTTTCCGGGCTTGGTTCTTTATCAACTTGGCCGACGATGCTAAGAGATGGCGTGGCGGCAAGGCGATGGCTCTGTGCAAGAGGCTCCAGGAGTTTTTCTCGCTCAGCTTTTAAACGTTTTTCTTCGGCCGTCTTGTATGCTCCATCCTCCAATTTCTTGCGATAATAACGCTTTCCTTGCCTGCGCCATTTGGCAACAAAAGCTTCAAGACGGTTTCCGGGATGCCTCAACGAATATTCTTGGAGCAATATTTGAATGAGATCTTCTTGAGCAAGAATAGCGCTTATAAGTTTATCTCTTTGTTTTATAAGTGCTTCTCGATGAGGCGCGATTGAGCCAAGCAATCTGTTTTCTTTTGAAACTAACTCTAGTTGTTTCGCTTTGGTGGCCGTTTGTTTTTGTTCCAAGGCGCCTTTGAGCGCATCAAGTCCGCGAGGAGTGTGCTGTGCCTGAGCTCCTACTGCATCTTTCAATTCACTTGCAGTGTTTGTTGCGCCAATAACACTCCGTATGATTCCAGTTTGATCTGCTGCTGTGGCAATTGGGCCCGTTCTGGGAGGAGAATCAATAATTTCCAATACTCTTTCGGCTGGGCCACCGTCAAAAACAAATTCCCGTGCTCCATTATCGCTGGCACCCCTTGCGGCTCCTTCGGCTAAGCTCACTGTGGGATTACCAGCCTCATCAAATTCTACTTTTCCAAAAACGGTAGGTTCGCCATCTCCTTTGCCATCAAGCTCTGGCTTTGTCATAAAAGAAGAATTACTAAATAACAGCCTAAATAAGACTTTAGTATAGAGCTCCTCCGCGGGTAGGTCAAAATTTTCCTCGTTTATGGTTTAGGTTTCGGTGGCTTTCATGTTTATTTTTTCAGCTTGCGTTTGAGCCAAATACCTCCTTGAATGGCGCCCAAAATTCCAAAGTAAATGGCGACTCCCGGGCCGGTATTGCCACGTTCTGGAGCGCTCACCAAACGTTGGCTCTGTTGGAGTGATGGCTGGCTGGTGTAAACCACTTGCTGGCCGGACGAGGCTGGCTGGCTGGTTGCCCCGTAAGTGCCAGAAGAGTCCGAATCCGCAACTTCTCGCTGAGCCGGTAGACGGTTCTCATCCGGATGCTGGTCGTCTGTTTGAGCAGGAGTTTGGGTGCCGGTTCCTGTTTGCCCCGGAGCTGGAGCTTGGCAACTGCCACCATTTTGAAGATAGGTATTGGTAGTACAGCTTATGCACATGCCATAGAACCGTTCACCGGGTTTATCGGGGCCGGTGTAGGTAAATCTGCCTTGTGCTTCACATGTTGGAGGTGGAGGTGGAGGAGGAGGTGGTGGTGGCGGCACGGGATTTCCAGGTTTATCTGCCGGACAGTAATATCCTCCTGCGGCTACGATCTCTGCCACGGAGCAAGGGACGCAAACGCCTCTGCTGGCAGTGTAAAAAGTTCCGTTGGATCCGCCGGCGTACTCATTGGTGCCAGCTGGACAGCTACAAACTCCGGCATTGGCTACTTTTCCATTGGTACATGTTAAGACGGCAACTTGGTCCGTTTGTACCGTTACTTCGTTGCTCATAATGGGGAAGCTTTGGCTGGTAACATTTCCGTAACTAAGAGAGACGTCTCCGGCTTGTTTAATGCCCAGCGAAAATTTCTTTCCACGGTCAGCGTCTGATTTTAATTTTGATTTGATAATGAGGGTTTGCGTGAGGTGCGGTGCATCCAAAATCCAGCGGCCGTTGGCGAGGCTAAAGACGGCTTTGCCTTCGGCATCAAAAGCCTGTTGGTCAGAAAGTTGAGTTTCCTGCCCGTTGGTGGTGCTGGCAAAGAGTTGAACCCGATCAATTTTAGAAAGAGCAAGTGCATCCCCGGCCGCTATGTCTTTACCGCGAATAATAATTTGCGTAATTTCCACGCGAGAGTTTGCCGTGAACTGTATTTTTCCAACCGTGGTCCAGTCGGTATTGAAGGGTTGGACAAAGGCTGGAGGAGTATCGGCGGCAGGGCTCAGCGTGAGGACTGGCAGGACCGGTGGATCATTGAAAACTCCCGCAACTGGGTTGGCAACAGCCACCGTAATGGGCAAAGAAAGTTTGAAATTACCGGCTTGGTCATACGCTCTTGCTTGAATAGTATGATTCGCATTGGAAACAACAGCTCCAGGCGTATTGAGTTGCCACTGATAGGTAAATGGACGAGTTCTAAGGGTGGCGAGCGGAACCGAATTATTTGTAATCGTAGCTTGATCAACGAAAATTTCCACTCGATTTATGCCTATGTTATCTAGGGCATCCACCGTTATGGTGGTACTGCCGACAACCGTAGCATTATTTGCTGGAGAAAGAATACTGACGGTGTGAGGTGCCGTGACATCTGGCACCGGTGGTGGGATGCCGGGAGTATTTGCTACCGTTACATTCACCGCGGCGGAAGTGGTGCTGAGGCCTGCGGCGTCATAAGCCTTTGCCTTAATGGTATGAGCTCCGTTGGTTCCACGTACGGCGGCATTTGTCGTGTTCCAAACAAAATTCAAATAATTATTTGGAGGCGTTCTTGGGCCGGCGTTCCCTACGACAACATTATCAATAAGAATCTCCACCCTTTGTATGCCAAAATTGTCTATGGCATTAACGCTCACCGTGCTGTTGCCCGAAAGCGTTGCGTTGCTTAACGGAGTGATAATTTGGACGGTATGAGGCGGAGCGACATCGGGTACTGGCGGTGCCGGCGGCACTGGCGGTTGCCCTGGTGCGGCAGGATTATTTACCGTAACCGAAACTCGTTGGGCCGCACCCGCAGTCATGTGGCCGGCGAGATCATAAATTTTTATTTGAATGGTGTGGACCCCGTTCGCCACGGCAGTGGTATTCCACTGGTAAGTAAATGGCGCTATCGTGTCCACACCAGCACTGCTGGCCGGCGCGGCGTTATCAATCAAAAATGACACTTTGGTGACGCCCACATTATCACTCACGCTGGTGGTGACCGTTACCGTTCCACTCACCGTGGCGCTAGTTGCGGGGTAAGTAATGGAACCCGTAGGCGCTCGTGTGTCAGATGAAGCGGCAACGGGCGTTGGCGGAGGTGGCGGAGGGGTTGTCTCTTTAATCATACAAATAAAACGAGGATTTTGTGCCGCGGCTGCCCCTGTTAACAAATTTTTCCACTCACAGCGGCTGCTTAAGTTGTTGCACACATCTTGTTCAGTAATGTCTTGGCACGGAGTTCCAATATCAATATTGGTGCCGGTTGCAGGAGGAGCAAGGCCAACATCAACGGTTTGGCCTGCAGCGGGACTCAGATTCCCGGCAACTTGTGAGCCTGTGGCAACTCCGCTTGCGGCACCGCTGGCTGTGGCACCAAGCCTTGGATCCACTTGAGCTCCCGCAGGTCCTGATGCTAATGCCTCTTGTAACGTAGGCACTTTCACGGTAACAGTTGGCGAGGTAGCACTGTTGTTGGCCGCATCATAAGCGATGGCTTTAATAACATGGTTGCCCGCTGAGGTGGGTGCGGCAGGATCATTTACAACCCAGCTATAATTAAACGGACGCGCGCGGAGGGTTGTTTTTAGCGTGTTATCTATAAAGATTTCGACTTTTTCTATTCCTACAGAGTCAAATGCCTCAGCCGTAATGGTAACCGTGCCAGAGACGTTAGCGTTAGCGGCAGGGGAAGTAATGACGACGTTTACGGGAGGGTCTTCTGTGTCTGGTGCTGCGCCGCTCTTACATGACGAAATTATACTGTTCCAATGGCAGGGAGTACTGCTATTGGCGATACAGCTGGAAGCTGTGGTTTTGGCTGAGCAGAGTCTGGCTCGATCAGCCGCGCTTTCCGTGCTTGGGGGCGCGGGAGCCGGTGCTGGCGCTGAGGCTCCGCCAGCCTTACAGGAATTGCTAGGATTGTCCCAATGACATACCGGAGAACCTGATGCATTACAGGCAAGAGCCGATGTTTTAGAAGAACATCTTTGTTGGGCTGCAGCTCGGTCCGCCGCAGCTTGTCGGGCTGCAGCTCGGTCCGCTCCAGATCCTCCTCCCTGTCCCCTTAGAAGCTCCGTGTTGGTGGCCAAGTAGACGCCTCCTCCAACAAGGATCGTGCCGATGATGACCAATGACCAGATTTTTACTTTTTTATTTTCCATAAATAAAATGGTTTAATTTGATGAAATAATTTGAATTTTTGCTGTTGAATGAGGTGATGGAATCTCTGGCCAGTGGCATCCCATGACTTTTGTATTTTGAATAATGGGAATCATGCCTTCTGGGCAAGGTGCTGACGGAGTTACCACGGTTGGTGTTTGGGCCTCAGCTATAAAGTTTTCTTGAACTTGTTCTGCGAAGTATTCTTCCGTCGGAATGAGTTCCGGCGCGGCGACAACTTCAACTTCAGCGCTCTCAAAAGCGGTTTCGGACTGCTGGGGTTGAGTTAAAGGTTCCTCATCAGCGGTTAAAACAGAAGCTTGCGCTTGGCTTACATCTAATGGTTCAAGTCCAAGGAAAAGCTTCTGGCTTTGCGCCGCATACGAGGCAGTACCACCCACTATCATGAGGGTCATAACGGATCCAAGAATCCAATTTTTGAGATTTTTATTTTGCATAGAATTTGTATTTATTTTATTGGTTTATTCTGGGGGCAACTACGTTTCCCCCATGTAGCTCGCCTCGCTCCGCTCGGACTCGCCCCCCTTCCTTAGCGCACTCGCTTGGGACCCACGAGACCCAAGCTCGTGCTTTACTCATGAGCTTAGTAGCCCGTTACTGCCAGCGAGAGCGGAAGGACGATGCTGAGTAAGAGCCCAAGGATAGCCACGATGGCCACGGCGCGGGTTACTCGTTTTTGAGTGTGCGGGTTCATAAATAGATAAGTAGGTAAATAAAAAATTATTCAGGGGATTTTACGCTAATCGTTTTGGTGAAGGTATCCACGACATTTTCATTGTCGGCAACTTCGAGGGTGATAATGTAAGCACCAGGATTTTTAAACGTAAAACTTGGTTTGCGCTCTGTACTCTTGCTCAAATTCGCAAAGCTCCAGCGGTATTTTACAACCGTTCCGGTGGAGCAGGTGGAATCAAACTCCACTTGTAATGGAGCTGATCCTTCTTCGGTACTTGGCTCAAAGCAAGCCTTTAATGGCACGGGTCGAACATTAATCGGCACCTGCGCACTGGCTCGTTTGTTATTCGCCGTAATAGCAGTCACCTTGGCCGTGAAAGTCCCAACAGCAATATATTGATGAGAAACTTTTGCGGAGTCTGTGCGAGGTTGTCCGCCGTCACCAAAATTCCACTCATAAGCCACAATACTGCCATCGGGATAACTGGATCCGGAGGCATCAAACTTCACGGTAAGCGGCACCACGCCGGCAACGGGTTCGGCTTTTATGTCGGCTTTTAATCCAGCGGCTTCTACTTTCACCACTACTTGTGATTTGGTGGCAAGATTGGTGGAGTCTGTAACCGTAAGCAAAACATTAAATGTTCCAGCAGTGGTGAACTTGTGTGACGTCACCGCATTGGCATCATCCGTTTTTTCGTCGCCGTCAAAATCCCAGGCGTATTCCACAATATTATCGTTGGCGTCTTGGCTCTTGCTCCCATCAAAAATGACATCAAAAGGTGCCTGTCCGCTGACGATTCCATTGGCCGCTTTTGGGGTTGATTCAATAGAAACCAGAGGAGGGGAGTCCGGTGCTTTTACCGTCCAGCGTTGAGTAATGCTTCCCTTCTTTTTTGCAGAATCTATAACCGTGAGAATAACGTCATACTCACCGGCTTCTTTATAAGTATGATTAGCTGTGCGGGTGGCGGCTTTGCTCCCGTCGCCAAACTCCCAAGTGTATTTTTCAATGGTGCCAGTAGGACTGGCTGATTGCGCGGCACTGAAGACGTAAGACTTTCCTTTTTCTAATTCTGTTCCCACCGCACCTTCCACAGAAATAGCGGCAATAGGTGTATCCGGCGGAGTGACTTCAATGTCTTGCTCTGCTGTGGCAAAAGCGCCGGTGGAGTCGGTTACTCGCAGGCCAACTTTATAACTTCCTATTTTATCAAACGTGGTCTGGGCTTCCGCATCCTTGGCGTCATCAAACTCGCCGTCTCCGTCTAGATCCCATGCGTAAGCCGTTAACTCTCCATTGGGAGAGTTGGAATCCGAGCCGTCAAAGCTCACGGTAAGCGGTGCACCTCCTGTTTTTTTGTCAGCTTTAATCACCACATTGGCCAGCACATTCTGAATCGTCACATCTTTGGTAAATTCCACGTTTTGCTCTTTGCCACTCGATTTTTCTTTTACCGTAATGGTGAGTTTGACTTTGAAATTTCCGATTTTGGTAAACGTATGAGTTTGCGGGTTGCCTGTAAGGCTTGTTCCATCATCAAAATCCCAGTTGTAACTGAGGATGTCGAACTGAGTCTTATTAATAGGCGCTTTACTGCCATCAAATTTCACCGTCACCGGCGCCGTGAGGTTAATGGTTTTTTCCGGTATCGTGGCAATGGAAACTCTCACCGTAATGGTGCGTTTGCTGTCTAAGAAAAAGTACGCACCTACCCACACAAAAATAATCATCATCATGGATGCCAGCGATGCAAAGGTAAATATGCTTCCGCGTCGGCGGGCTTCTTTATCGTCTTTTCTGGCAGTGGTGATTTTGAAAACACCCACGACGGTTAAAATAAACGTAACGAATACCAGCACCAGGAAGATAAGATTTACGAGGGTGAGGAGGACGTTGACGACTTCGCCTGCCGGGACGCCCAAAAAGCTGAAGATGGGATTATCCGTGGAACCGGATGCTAAGAAAAAGAAGAGGACGCCCATGAAGAGGAAGATGGAGCATCCAAAAGCGCTTAAACATCCAACGAGGAGGCGTTTGTTTGATTTGCCTTGGTCTTTGGGAGGAACCGTTGTGCCTGGCTTTACTGCCGTGGTTGGAGTCGCCACCGGTTTTGCGGCCGTTGTTGTTGCTCCTGTAGCCGCTGGCACTGCTGGCGGATTTACCACTGCAACCGGCTTTGGCGGCACACTTCCTGGATTGTTGATTGGAGTATCCATATTATTTTTTGTGATTATTCTATTTTATACTCTGCGTTTTCCTTTGGTCATAAAACTTCCGATGGCGAATCCCATTAAGGCTACTATAACCCCGCCGACGAGTCCTAGCAAAATGGCGTTTTCGGGTCCAATTTGTTTGAGCAGGGAAGCTTTGTAATTGGATTCTTGCGGAGTACCGTCGCATTTATTTTTTTCAACGGCACTGCGGTCCACTTGGCCGTCAAAAATAATTTCGACGACGTCTGAGGTAGTTGAGCCGTTTCGGTCCGTCACCGTGAGCCGAGTATTAAAGTGGCCCAGTTTATTAAAATCGGTTCGCGCGGTGCGCTGGTACGGCGCCGTCCAGCATCCTTCTGCCGGCATGCCCGTGGTTGGGTCGGTGCATCGGTTGCTGTTTGGGTTGCTGGAATCAGGGAAGATGTGATCGGTATCATCTCCGCGGCTTCCATTGGCATCGCTGTCGCAATAGGTATTTTTATCAATTTTGTATTCGATGATGTCGCCGGTGGAATCACCCCAAAACAGCGTGACCGGTTCTCCTGCTGAACCAGCTGGCATATGAATCACCTTCTTTTGTACGTAGTTACCGCCTTCTAAAACATTTTCAAATTTTGATGGAGGATCCGTTTTTAACACAGCTTCCAACTGTGGCGGAGTAGTACCCACGCCTCCGGAGCTTCCCGCTATCAAACTGATTTGTACGGTTTTGGGATCCGAAAAATTCCCGTCGCTATCTTCCACTATTAATTTAACAAAGTAATTTTGACTCGTGGGGAAGCTAAAAATGGGATTTTGATCCGTGGAATCGCTGTCGTCGCCATTATCGCCATTGCAATAATCCGGCTTGGGCAAGGTGCCGCGGTTGCACGTAATTTCCGTAGAAGTATCAAAATCCCACTTCCATTTTACAATTCTCGCGCCACTGGACATGTCTGATGTAGAAGCCTCAGAATTGAATTTTACGGTTTTGGAATTTCCCTGCGTAATGTAAGTAAAGTTTGCCACCGGAGCTTGTGATTTTGGCTCTACGTGAATTGGAATTTCCCGCGAATAACCCGCGGCATTTTGATTATCAATGACCTTAAGTTTTACGCGATAGCCGGAAAGCGGACTCTTGTGGTCGTAGGTGTGAGAGGTTGTTGCCAGCTCGGTAGGATTATCATTTTGGAAGCCGTCGCCGTCAAAATCCCATACGTATTTTACAATTCGCCCGTCCGGATCCGTGGAGTTGGAGGTGAAAGAAATGCCTTCGCCTACCTTTATATTGGAGCGATCCACCGTGAAGGAAGCGACGGGAGATTTATTTGGACCATTTTTCACGCGCAGTTTTGGCAACTCGTTTTCATTAAATAACTCATCGCAGGAGCTCGTGAAATTTTCGTTATCCGTCGCACTCACACAAAAGACATACTCGTGCTCCTGGCCTTCTTCTCCAGCCGTCTCAAGAGTGAGTGTGGCATGATTATTCGGCGTATCAATCACCGAGAGTTGGTGATCTTTTTCGGCCGGATCGTAGTACCAGAACTTATAATTGGTAATGCGTCCGTCAGGATCTACTCCACCTTCGGCGGTGAGTTGAACATCAATCGGTGTGGCTTGCTGAGCCGTTTTTCTTTCCAACGAAAGCGTATTCACAATTGGTTTTTTGCTGATGACTTCAATAGGGAAGGTCGTCGCCGCAAATTTTGTTGGATTGGCCGCTTCGGTAACCGTAAGTGTCACCACAAATGGTTTTTCTTCCGGGGAGATTTCGGCAAAGGCATGTTCTACTGTGGCACCCGTGCTTAAAGCACCGTCACCGAATGCCCAGCTGTATTTAAGGCCGGTTTCGGTACCCGTAGAATTTACCGAATGGCTGGCAGAAAACTTCAATAGCTTATTGCGAATCACCTGCACGGATGTCTTTGGCTGGCCCTGAACCTCGTCAGGCAAAACCACTGGGGCGTCATCCTGAGTCACTTCAATAAGTGCTACCGGCACATCTCCGCCGGTTACAAAAATTCGTTTGGTAATAATATTGTCACCTTCATTTTCATCAGAAACGGCGCGCACGCTTACCAAGTAGCCGCCTGGTGGGCTGGCTGACATGTACTCATGATCCATCTCAAAGAGTCCTACGGCAGAATCCGGAAGAATTTGTGAGCCAGAAATCATCGGAGAAACGCTTTGGTCAAGAGATTGGCCATCTCCAAATTCAACGTGAATGCTTTGCGCATTAACTACCTGCCCTCGTAATTTTACCGTCGCAGATGGTGGAGTACGCGTGGAATCTAATTTGGCATAAGGTTTTGTATTTTCGGCCCATCTTGCCTCTACTAAGGACTCTACTTTTACGGTTTTTTCTTTGGTGTCTTCTTGGCGGATGGCGTCTTCGTGCGAGTCATTTACATTCAGCACTACCTTATAGATACCGCGTTTTAAGAATTTTACGCGTAATTTTTTTGCCGTCTGGCTGGGGAAGGTCACATTATCCAAGAGGGTTAAGCCAATTGGAGACTTGAGTTCTTCACCAAGCTCATTATAAAAGTGCCAGTCGTACGTGAGCGTGTCCTCCTTATCCGGATCATAACTGTTGCTGGCATCAAACTCCACGAGGGAAGGTTGTGAAGCATCAGCACAGTTTTCTGGGCAGGCGCGTACCAAAATATTGGCGCGCGGTTTGCGAGATTTGATATTCACCGTAAGTTCTTTGGTGGCCGTCTGTGAGCCATCCGAAACCGTTAATTTTACCGTATACGTTCCCGGTTTTTTAAACTTGGTGCGCAACACCGAATTTTCCGGATCGCCAATAATCTCTACCGCTGAATCCAAATTGGTGATGTCGGTTCCATTTTTTTCGGCAATGCTCCAGCTGTAAGATTTTACTGAGCCACGATCACTCTTCGAAAGGCTTCCATCAAATTCAATGACTTGATCCGGTTCGCCGGTGTCTTGGTCCAGACCAATGCGTGCCGCAATGGAAGCGATAATAATATTCACCATCTTGCGATCTTTGCGCTTGCCGCGGTCGGTTACTTCTAACTTCAGTGGGAACTGTCCTTCGCGTTCATATTTGTGCGTCACGGTATTTTTCTCCACGCCTTCTTCTGGCTGTTTGGCATCGCCAAAAGACCACTGATAAAATTCCACGGGCTGGCCATCGCCGCCTTTGGTCTCGGAGGCATCAAACTTCACGCCAACTTCTTTGGCCTCGCGAGTAGTTACTTGGAACTCACTCTGATCCAGCTGTACAAACCACTTGCCGCTGGAGTCTGGCTGATATTTTCGTAAATCACTGCTGATACCTTCGCCCACCGAAGCCTTCAACGAAATTCGCGATGTTGGTGGTTGAACCGTAATGGCCAAAAGGGCCTGGCCGGCGGCAATGTGGAACTCGTCTTTGCTCTTAATAGAGAGCCGCACTAAGTAGGTTCCCGGCTGGGTGTAGGTGCACGTAATCGTCGGTCCTTTGGCATCTTTGCCGGTGCACTGCACGGCAGCGGTCTGCGTGTCGGCTTTGCCGTTGCCGTCCGGATCCCACTGATAATTTTCTTCGGGAATCGTCTGGGCGGCCGGGTCGCGCGAATCCAAACCATTTAATTCCACAATGAAAGGTGCGCTTCCTTCACGTGCGCTGGCGCGAATTCTCACATACACAAACTGAATATCTTTCACAATGATGTAGAGCTGGTTCAAGGATTTTACTGCGGCAACAAGTTTTTCCGTCTCATTAGAATTTTGGCTGAGAGATCTCGCCTCATGCAACTTCGTAATGGCATTTTTGAAGAGTTCGCCAACGGTAATGTTGGGGTCAATTCCGGCAAAAGCGCGGCTCAGTTCTTTTTCGGTAATGAGTCCGCGATTAATGGCATTTTGTACGCCGGTAGAGTCGCTCACTTCGCCCATAATTTTCCACACCACAGGAAGTCTTCCGTCCACCGTGGCGGTTGCCGCCGGACGCGTGGTAATGGCGTTAGGACTTGAACCAATGAGCGCCGAAATGGCGCTGTTGTAATCTTGGCTGGCGGCTTCTTCAAAAAGGAACTCACTTTGGAGCTTTTCTCTCACTTCTTTAGCGAGTAAAGATTTTCCACTCTTAATCTCATATTTTTCGGAAACAAGGTCGTTTGCTGATTTATCTCTCAACCCAAAAAGATAATTATCCAACATGCTCTGCGCCACTTGATGAACCTTGCTCAAACTGTTGGAGCTGTTTTTAATTTCCGTAACGATGCTGGTGATTTGGTTGAGGTAGTCGCGGTTTTCCTCACGCGAATCAGGATCAGAAACCGCATTGATTTTGGTGATGAAGCCCTTTATAGTCACCAAATTTTTGTATGCTCCAATAAAATCATTCAGCGAAGAGTTAATCTCGGCTGCTCCAAGATTGTAAACAACTTGTTGTCCTAGGTTATTGCCTTCTTGTCCAACGCCGCGAGTGTTATCGCCGGTGCCTGTTCCGGCCGTACGGTCGTTTCCACTTCCGCCGCCAAATGTTAAAAGCGTGTTCACAAAAGCAAACGAGGCGATGATGATCAAAATACCAATACCGGCATAGGTAATGGCTTTTTTGCCCTTACCGGACTGCTCTTCATTTCCTGCGGCAGTGACATAAAGAAAGCCGCCATAAATCACAATGACCACCGCAAGAACCCCCAAAAAACTCAGGGCAAAATTCACGGTATTCACAATAAATTCACGAGCTGTTTTGGCTCGCGTAAGCGTGGGGTCCAAGCCCTCACCGGTAGGTGCCTGGAGTCCTCCTTCAAAGCCGATAAAGCTCACCACATCTTCGGTGCCGCACTCTACAAAACCATCTATATGTAAAAATTCAGTAACATCTCGGCAGGCTTCGCCGGCGTGAGCGGTCGGCACGCCAACCAGGAGCGACAACATGAGCGCACTCACCAAAGTGATGATGATTTTTTGGTATTTCATGTGTGATTTTTAATCTTATCATTATACGCGAAAATACCCTTCTCGTAAAGAGGGAGTACAGGAGGCGGCGATTAGCAAGTTAAAGGTGGGGAGATAAAAAGATTAAGGAATGAGGGGAA
>JBBTWV010000070.1:0-8955 GCA_038062615.1 Patescibacteria group bacterium
TGGCTTGCGCGTGGCCCAGTCTTTCTACTAATTTATAGGCAATATTGGCGCTGTCTAAATTAGGAAAAATCAAAATATTGGCGTTGCCGGGAACTTTGGAGTTGGGGAATTTTCGTGCACAAATTTCTGGAACCAGTGCTGCATCAACTTGCATCTCGCCTTCGCATAAAAGTTCGGGATGCAAATATCGCACGCGTGCTGTGGCTTCACGCACACGTTCTGGGGAAGGATGTTTTGCCGATCCATTGGTGGAAAAAGAAAGCATGGCAATGCGTGGTTCAATGCCAAAACGCTTGGCAGTTTGCGCGGTATCAATGGCGATTTCGGCCAGTTCATGCGCATCTGGTTCAATATTCACCATGCAGTCGGCAAAAAGTAGCGGACGATTTTGAAGCACCATAAAAAAAAATCCCGAAACTTTATGGAACGGCTCTTTGGTCTTCATGATTTGTAGCGCCGGTTTTAGAGTGTTAGAGCTTGCCGTATTGGCGCCGGAAATCAGCCCATCGGCGTCGTTCATTTTTACCACCATGACGGCAAAATAATTGAGGTCGGTCATGAGTTTCTGCGCGGCATCCAGCGTCATGCCTTTTTCTTGCCGAAGTTCAAAAAGTGCCTGAGCATAGTGCTGACGGCGTTCGTCATCATGCGCCATGTCTATAATCGTGTATGTTTTTTGATCAAAAGTAAGTCCAAATTTTTTAAAATCTTCAGCCAATTTTTGGGGCTCGCCAATAAGAATAGGATGAGCCGTGCCTTCTTTGAGGATTTGTGCGCAGGCTTGTAAAGTTCGCTCATCAAATGTTTCTGGAAAAACAATTCTCGCAGGATTTTTTCGCGCCTGCTCGCGCACAAGTTCAAGAAAAGTCTGTGGCATAAAGGTTCAAAAGCTTCTCTTTATTATACCGGAAAATGGCTTGATTGGAAAATCACTCCTCTCTTAAATTACCCTACAGTGAGTACCTGAGGTAAAACTAAACTTGCACTACGGAACTTGAGATTCCAGGCCGAGCTCGTCACGAGGCTAAGCAGGTAGTGCCCCGACAAAGTCGGGGCTCCATGACCTCAGGAAAGGCGGGACGCTGACCAGGCGTCCCGCCTTTCCTTCCGCCAGGCCGACCCGCAGGGAGGCTAAGCAATGAATGCGCCAAGAGGGCGCATCCTTTTGCGCGCGGTCTTTACCGGGCGCGCCAGCCAGCCTTCTACGGACCGCTGCAGCAGTCGCAGGCGTCGCCGATGCCGTCCTGATCGCGATCCTCCTGATCACGATTCCGCGTCACCGCGCAGTTGTCACACACGTCGCCGACCTCATCGGAGTCGAGATCGGCCTGGTTCAGGTTGACGACAGTGGGACAGTTGTCGCATACGTCGCCGATGCCGTCGTCATCACGATCGGCTTGGTCGCTGTTCGTGTGCAACCAACAGTTGTCACAGGCGTTGCCGATACCATCCGGCGGGCCCACTTCACTGTCACGCTGATCGCGATTGCTGACCCACCAGCAGTTGTCGAAATAGTCGTCGACACTGTCGTTATCATCGTCGTTGTCGCAGAGATCGCCAACTCCGTCCCAGTCGTTGTCCGACTGGTCCGACGGACCTCCAACGGCGTTGCAGTTGTCGCAGACATCGCCGACGCCGTCACCGTCACGATCGGCCTGATCTTGGTTGGTGGCGTTCCGACAGTTGTCCTCCTCGTCAATCATGCCGTCTTCGTCCAGATCTGACGGCGGCGGCCTCCATGGCTCGCACGCGTCACCGATTCCGTTTCCATTCGCGTCTTCCTGCCACGGATTGGCGGCCGCGATGCAGTTATCCAGATGATTCTGTACGCCATCGCCGTCCAGGTCGCACACGTCACCAACACCATCGCTATTGCGATCGGCTTGGTTTTGATTCAAGTCCCATTTGCAGTTGTCGAAGTCGTCTGCAACGCCGTCATCATCAAAATCGGGTGCGGGCACCGGAGTCGGCGAGGGTGAGGGGCTTGGGCTTGGTGAAGGACTTGGCAAAATAATTATACGGTCACAAATGGTGTAGTCTCCTCTTCCATCATCGTCTTGGTCTTCTTGTCCCGGATTTGCCTCGTATTGGCAGTTATCTCCAAGGTCCGGGATGCCATCATTGTCATCATCCTCGTCGCAAGGATCCCCAAAGTTATCTTCATCAAAATCAAATTGATCTGGATTTGCAATTCCAAGGCAGTTATCCCCAACGTCATAGACGCCATCGTCATCGTCGTCGAACAAAAAAACCGGAGAAGGAGAAGGAGAAGGTGAAGGCGAGGGTGAGGGCGAGGGAGAATGTGAGGGAGTCGGTGAGGGCGAGGGAGAATGTGAGGGAGTCGGTGAAGGCGAGGGTGAAGCCTCACCGGTAGCGGGTTTCGGGGTATGATCACACGCATCGCCAGTACCATCATCGTCGGCATCTTCTTGCGCTGGATTTTGCGTGTACATGCAATTATCACCATTATTGGGCATGCCATCATTATCGTTGTCATTGTCGCAAGCGTCCCCGTACCTATCATCGTCCATATTACTTTGGCTCGGATTTGGAATCCCGGGACAGTTATCCATGCTATCTTCAGCCGCATCGTGATCAAAATCTGTTAATCCAGGCTTGCCAGACGGGCTTGGATCAGGACTGAATCCGGGGAAGTTGCCTCTTGAGGTGGCTCCGCCGCCGCATGCCGAAATGGCAAGGGCTATGGCCATCATAAGAGCGGTCACGCTTCCCTTGGTTGATTCTCGGTGTGCTCTTGGAGAACGCCACGCATCACTGTCGAGTGCAGTTGCCCTTTCACCAGAATATTGTCTGCTTTCCGCACGCATGCTGGCATTGTAGGAAAGGTGCATGAAAAATCAAGGACGTCTCTACGCCAAAGTACACCCTGCAAGCGACCTCTGTGCAGAATCTGCTTTCAAGCGCATCCCATAATAAAAATCTCTATTTTAACTGATCTTCTAAACCCTGAACGTATAACGCATACGCTCCCAACGTCCGGGTCACGTCATCTTCTATATCTGGTAAGTAATTTTCTCTCATATGAGTTTCTTTCTTTTTATATTCAGCAAGCAGGTTTTCCAGCGTTGGCGGTTCTTTCTCTGGCGGACGTCTTCTGGTATCAAAATCCAGATCTATCCCGCGATAGCCATAGTTGTTGAACCCCATTGTTCTTTGCGGCGGCACCGTCAATCTTTGATGCTCAATAACATTTTTAACAATGGTATCAATGGTATAAGGTCCCGTCCCGCACTGAAACCCTGCGGCAACCATTTTATCAATTACCGTTTGCACAGCGCTTTGTTTCATATCCAGCAGGTCTTCTGGTTGCAAGGTAACTTTCACCACGTCGCCGCTTTTATCTACCAGGCCCGTAAGGTCATGGTAAATACTCGCAACGACTCCTTCCATTTTTTTGAGTTGAGCAATACCAGCCTGCACGGACTCCAACGAAGTTTCATTTATGGAAGGTGGATAATCTTTGAACTCGGCCTGAATGCGACCATGAAGCTCAAACCCTTCTTGTAGTCGTTCCCTTGCCTTGGTTATTTCATAGGCCAGTCGTTCTTTATCAGTAATATCTAAAGCATCGCGCAACTCAGCTTCATATCCTCTCACCATCTGTATGATTTCTGGTGGAGATTCCCCATCGGCATCTTTTGCATTTTTTTTGTAAGGAATTTTGAGTCCATCCCTTGGCGGGCAAGCATTCACCAATTCTTGCACTTTAGCGATAATTTTTTCCCCGCGAGCTTCTTCTCCGGCGCCTTCTGCCGTTTGTGCCGGTGCCGCTTTTGCATTTGGATTTTTTGCCTTGGGTGCATTAGTTACCAGCGAAGGATTTTGTTTTTTTAGCTCGTCCTGAAGCTGTAATATGTATTGATTGTAGGCTTTCATCCCGTAATTTTTATCAAGCCGGAATTGCAGATTTTCATAACGTGCGCCCGTTGTAAAATAGGCTTTGTGATAGGCTTCTAATAAAGAATCGAGATCTTCTTGTGGAACATCATTCTGCCTGCGTACGTATGACCGATCAAATAATGATGGAGCCATGTACGCCGCATCAGCACCGAATGCCCTTGTTTGTCTTTGAGCTGCCGGATTGGTTAACCGTTCATGTTTAATGACATTGGTGACGATCGTATCAATGCTGAGTGGACCTTTGCCGCACTCAAACCCCGCTTGTACCATTTCGGCAATGACTTTATTTACATCCCGTTCTTTTATTTTTAAAAGATCATCGGCGTGGAGTTCAACGAGAGCTACGCTTCCATCGGCGGCTACGAGATCGTCTGCTTCTTCTTCAATCCCATCGAGCGCTTTTGAAAATTGCGCAAGTTTGGCAATGCCTTGCCTTAAGGAATTCGCATCAACGGTGTTAATTTCTGTAAGTTTTGGACGAAGACGATGAGCTTGCGCCAGCCGGGTTCTTAGCTGAGGTGCAAGCTTAACTCGTTCTTGCGCTATTTTAAGTTCATATCCAAGACGTTCGCGCGTATCAATGTGAAGTGCCTCTCCAAGCTGGACGCTGTACATGTCGGCAATCGTTTCAAGCGGAGTAGCATCGTCGGCACCGTCTGGCATTTCGCCACCGTAATCAATTTGTAAATTCTTTTTTGGCGGACAAACTCTTACTAAGTCGTTAACGGTTAAACTCACTCGCCTTGCTTCGTCTGCATCCATGGCGTGAACATCGCCTAAAAGCGCGGTGCGTTCACCGCCAAGATTGGCTGGGCCTTGCTCCTTGCCTTTTTCACCCAGTTTTTTATTTTTATCTAATTCTTCTGCCATCTGTAAACTATACCATTTTTCAGTAATGATGGCAAGAGTTAGCGCACATACATTATTTTTTCGATGTACTGGTCCCGGTATTCGCAACCTGCTCATCTTTTTCCTCGCCGCTTGCTCGGTTTGGTGCCTGAGCACCATCCTCGCCGGTAACTTTTTTTACCGCATCCACGGCCTCACCCACTTCTTTCACGGCATTCCGCACATCATTTACTTTTTTCTCCACCGAGTCCTTGGTTTTTTTGATTTGAGAATTCACGTTCTCCACCGTTTTCGTAATGCCAGAAGCCGTGTCTGATGTTTGCTTCAAAATCTTCGCTCGCAAGTTATCCAAAAACTGGCATCCAGAAAGCAAGCCGACTAAAACCAACACCAACGCGAGTTGTTTCGCCAAAGAAGCCATTAAGACATTTCTTTAAAAAGTTCGGTTACATCACCTTCCCAGTCTTTGAGAAAGTTATGCATATCCAAAATCTCATTCATATTGATTTTTTGATTTGCCGGCTTGGTTTGAAAATGAACATTCTCCTCTTGCAAAGTGGCCATTACGGCCGTCACTTCGGCCATCACAAACGCTTGCGAAGTGCATTTTGGGCAAACAATAAAAAAGAGTCCGTTGCAGGTGCCGTTATGTGCCAGCATACTGGTAGCCAAAACAAAAATACTTTCTTCGGTAAATTTTGATTGGCAAATAGGGCAGCGCGACTGCCTCCTTAAATGTCCAATAACTTGTTTTAAAAGTCGAAATGGCATAAAAATCCCTAGCGGTACTTCACACGATAATCGTCTTTTAAAGATTTTTCAACGCGATTTTAAGCCTATTTAAAGCCATCTCTTTGCCAAGCGCCCAAAGTACCTCAAAAACACCTGGAGAAAATGCCTCGCCCGTCAGCGCCACTCTCATAGGCCACAGAACTTGCCCGTTTTTGAACCCTAACTGCGCCACCACTTCCATGAGTTTTGCCTTCAAAGCTTCCTGGTCATCAAATTTCTCAAATGATTCAAGCGCCTTCATCGCCGCTTCCAGCGATTTTTTGGCCGTCGGCAAGTCCACCTTCATTTTGGGATTTGCCAGCAGGGCAGGATCCACGGCTACCGAATTTTTGAAATAAAACCCAAGATGCTCCTGAGCTTTTTGCGGCTCTTGCAGAACTTTTTCTTGCACCGTTGCCAAACAGCGCTGTAAAAACTCTTTATCTTTTTTCCACTCATCCGGCAAAAACGCCTCGCATAAGCCAAAAAGTTTTTGTGGTGTTTCGCCTGGCAGTTCATCAAATTTCCGTTTGCGCCACTGCCAGTTCATCCAATCTAATTTTTCTAAATCAAAAACCGCGCCGGCTTTATGCACTTTCTCTATGGAAAATTTTTCCACCAATTCTTCCAGCGTAAATATTTCTTGCGTAGAATCACCACCCGGATGCCAGCCCAGTAATGCCACAAAGTTGATCATCGCCTCGGGGAGATAGCCCTTTTTTCGGTAATCCTCCACGGCCACATCGCCCTGGCGCTTAGAAAGTTTGCTGCGATCCTTATTAAGGAGGAGCGGAAGGTGCGCAAATTCCGGAATCTTCCATCCAAAAGCCTCATACAATAAAATGTGTTTTGGCGTAGAAGAAAGCCACTCTTCACCGCGAATCACATGCGTGATCTCCATGTTGTGGTCATCCACGACGTTGGCAAGATGATAGGTTGGAAAGTTGTCCGATTTTATGAGTACCTGGTCATCAATGGTCTCGTGGGCAAAAGAAACTTGGCCGCGCACTAAGTCATTCCACCCGGTCTTACCACCTTCTGGAATTTTTTGGCGAATCACTGACGAAATTTTTTGATTTAATTTTTCTTGAATTTCCGCGGGAGATAATCTCAAACAGTGGCGGTCATATTTTGGCGCCATTTTTTTGGCTTCCTGATTTTTGCGCATCTCATACAAGCGCTCTGCAGTGCAGAAACAGTGGTAGGCCGCGCCTTTTTTCACTAATTCTTGCGCGTATTTTTGATAGAGCTCTGTGCGCTCGGATTGCACGTATGGGGCATGAGGTCCGCCAATATCCGGTCCTTCATCATAGGTAAGACTGGCCCATTTTAAGGTCTCAATAAGATTTTCTACGGCGCCGGCAACCGCGCGTTTTTGATCCGTATCCTCAACGCGAAAAATAAATTTGCCGCCATTCTTGCGTGCAAAAAGATAGTTATAGAGCGCCGTGCGCAGCCCGCCAACATGCAGGTAGCCGGTAGGGGACGGGGGAAAACGGGTACGTATCATGACGAGATTATAACATTCTCATCATGTAACTTCTCACAAATTTATGATTGGGGGCATGTCATTTTCTGAAAACAGTTTTTTAGGAAGCAGAGCGAGCCACATGTGGCGAGCGTCCCCTGGAAGCCGCGAAGCGGCTGGAAGGGGGCTGCGCTCCATTGTTGAAGAAAATGACATGCCCCCAATCACCCTGCTATAATCGGCTTCGTATGGTAAGACGACGCAACAGGAATCGCACAAGCCGTGGAATTATGAGCCTCATTACTGGCGAACCGTCCAGCCGACGTATTACCCGTAGCGGAGTTCGTCGCCGCGCGCGTGCCGGCACCGGCATTCGTTTTGAAGTGGAGACGCATGTGGCTCAAGAAATTTTTGCAGTCATTTATCTGGCACTTTCATTTTTGATTTTACTTTCTATTTATGGCCAGCTTGGTGCGGTGGGCAGCGCTCTTCATGGATTTTTGCGTCCAGTTTTTGGCTTTGGCATCCACTTTATTCCAGTGGTATTTTTTGGCGTCTCGCTCACGCTCTTTTTTGCTAAGCGCTCACCTTTTACCCTCGCGCGCATTACGGGCCTCGTGCTCCTTTTTACCTCGCTGCTTTCTATCTTTCATCTTTCCGTTCCGCAGGATGACATGCTCCGCGCCGCGCAGGCCGGCGAATTTGGCGGCTATATCGGCTTTGTCGGCAACTTCTTTTTTCGCTCCGTACTACAAATCGGGAACTTGGGCGCCAGCATTATTTTTGTGGCAACCTTTATAGTTGGTGTTTTACTGACATTTGAATTTTCCATGATGAACTGGCTGCGGGAAGCCAAGCCGGAGATCCACCTGGAACGCCGCAAGCGCTTTGCCGTCACCGATGACGGCATCGTGGAAGTTCCAGACGAGGCCATCACCGACTTGGATGAGTCCGAATTTGAAGAAGAGCAGGAAATTAATATCATCAAGCCGCAGATTTCGGCGGATGCTCAAGAAGATTCTGCCGAGGCGCCGCGCGATGAAGATGATGAGGAGAATGAAGAAGGCGCGGAAAATCAGAATGAAGCTGCCGACGATGGTGAGCCAGTCAAAGCTAAAAAAACCAACATTGTTTGGCAACTCCCTTCGCTGGATCTTTTGGATAATCCGCTTGCCGCGGATGCGGTGGATGACGATTATTTAAAGGAAAAGGCCGAAATGATTCGCACGAAGCTGGAGCAGTTTGGCATCAGCGTCGCGATGTCCGATGTTCATGTTGGCCCAACCGTCATTCAATACACGCTTAAGCCGCACGAAGGCGTAAAACTTTCAAAAATTACCACGCTCAAAAATGATTTAGCTCTGGCACTGGCCGCTAAAGCTATTCGTATAGAGGCGCCGATTCCTGGCAAGGCACTTGTAGGAATTGAAATTCCCAACGAAAACCGCACCGTGGTGCGCTTGCGTGAAATTTTGGACAGCGATGAGTGGAAGGATGTCCATTCCAATTTGCGCATGCCGCTTGGTCGCGCCGTCAACGGCAAGCCCATGGTCATTGATCTTTGTTCCATGCCGCACATGCTCATCGCCGGTGCCACAGGTTCGGGTAAGTCTGTCGGTATGAACAGTTTTTTAATCAGCCTTTTGTATCAAAATTCTCCACAAGAATTAAAGCTCATTATGATTGACCCCAAGCGCGTCGAGCTCAATACCTATAATGGTATTCCGCACTTGCTCACGCCGGTCATTACCGATTTAGAAAAGGCGGCCATAAGCCTTAAATGGGCGGTGGCAGAAATGAACCGCCGTTATATTGTGCTTTCTGAAACCGGTCACCGAAATATTGCTGACTATAACGGTGACCCCGCCATTGAAGAAAAACTCCCGAAATTTTTAGTGGTAATTGATGAGTTGGCGGATTTGATGATGGCAGCCGGTAAAGAAGTG
>JBBTWV010000070.1:8965-12063 GCA_038062615.1 Patescibacteria group bacterium
AAGAAGTGGAAGCTTCCATTTGCCGTATTGCACAGATGGCTCGCGCGGTAGGCATGCACTTAATTGTGGCCACGCAACGTCCATCGGTAGATGTCATTACGGGTCTTATTAAAGCCAATATTCCCGCTCGCGTGGCATACGCGGTAACTTCCGGAGTTGATTCACGCACTATTTTGGACTCCATCGGCGCAGAAGATTTACTTGGCCAGGGTGATATGCTTTTTGTCACCGGGCAGATGAGCAAGCCGGTGCGCGTCCAGGGCATTTATGTTTCTTCTAAAGAAATTGAAAAAGTCACCAATCGCATTAAGCTCACCATGGAGCCGGAATACGATGAACGCATTACCTCGCATGAAATTGCCAGGCAGAATGTTCAAGGTCTGCCGAATGTAAGAGGCTCTGCTACCGGCGGCAACGATCCGCTTTACGAAAAGGCTCTTGGAATAATTATAGAATCCCGCAAAGCTTCAGCCTCGCTTTTACAGCGCCGCATGGAAATTGGCTACGCTCGCGCCGCCAGAATTTTAGACGAGATGGAAGGCAACGGAATAATTGGCCCGGTCCGTGGCGCCAAACCCAGAGAGATTTTTGTGGGGAAAGAGGAATAGGGACTTCTTGAAGGAAATATGTCCAAGAAAAATGATTTGGATTTTTGTCTATATTTCCTATAATATGCATCCTTATGCGATCTCCAGCTGAAAGAACATCTCAAACGCCTGCCAAAAATCCTTCCATATTCCGCCGCGCCCTTGATGGCATTAAAGAAGTTGGGAATGGCATTGCGGAGCGTATTCAGGGAATTTCTCATGAAATAAAATTAGCCATTCAACTTGGTGTTCCGCTTTTGGCGCTAGCGGCTCCAGCCCTCAATGCCCATGCCGAGGAGCCTCAAAAAAAACCTTCCACACGCGAGTCCATTTTTTTTGTAGCACCTCAATCTCCCAATGGTGCACCGGTTACCACGATAACCATAGGATATGACTTACTCAGCCCTGGTGACCAGTGTGAAGATTGTTCAGTCCAAGTCAGATGCCCTGCAAAAATTAAAAAAGCCCCGATTCCTGGCAATAATGTTACGTGGCAAAGAGATGATAATAATACCCTTCTTACTATTCCGATTCCCCGTGATCGCGGAAGGTTAGATTTTCGGGTAAGGTGCCCGGATTCCGATGAAGAACAAGTCATCATACCAGCTTTTGATCCTCAACAAGAACTTCCTCCTCCTCTTCCTCTTGCGCTTTCACGTCCAAAGAAGCCACTTGTTTCAGTACCAGAGGGGAATTTGCCTTCGCCGCCGCAAGCAACCCCGCCGCCTTCTCCATCTCCTGCGCCGGTAGCTGAAGTACCGCAAGAATTGCCTCAACCGGCACCTTTACCTACGATTGTTACCGCCGCCGATCATCTTTCTTTAGTTTTCCCCAACGGGGCAAGCAGTCCCATAACCGGTGGATTTGCGGGGGTTCCGCATTTGGACTGCAAGGGATGCTTTATTAAGCTTCATTGCGAGGACGCAAGACTTGCCAATTCGGATGTTGCCAGGAGTCTAATGAATGTAAACAATGGGCCTGGTATCGAGGTGAAAATAACTGACGCCATTAGGGGCCAGGAGTTGCTCTTTGGCTGTAAAGGAGATGATCTCACCATAGACCCGCCGCGGGGAAAAGCGGTGAAAGTGGAGCTTCGTGATCCTGATTGGAGTACCTGCCCTGGAGAAACAGATCTCTCCCAGGCGTGTCGCTCTCAAGCGTGGCAGGATAGGCAATTACAAAGAACAAGAGCTGATGATAGAGCCAACCAGCCGTCTCAAACGCCAAGTCTCTGGACGGTCGAATTACGGGGGTCGGTTCCTTTTGTCTCTTCCGGCGATGTACTTGGAATTGGAGCAGGCTTTCATTTGGAAAGAAGATTGCCTGAAGTTTCCGAGCGATTGAGTGCCGCCGTTGATGTTGATTTTAATAGTCTTGAACAAGGTATCTCTGATAATAATCCAGCATATGCTCCTCAGGATGCTTCAGCCCATTTTGGAGGACTCGCCGTGAATCCTTTTGTTGGAGCTATGTTAGGAACAACGGCTTATGATGGTGAAACAGTGAATGTGGAGGTACAAGGTGGTCTTGAAATGGGGAGTATGGTGGTGAATGTGGGTGGCTCTGCGGATGCTTTTAAAAACCGTGAAACCGGAGAACATGCTGATTTGCCTCCTCTCTTTACGGTGGAACCGGCGGCAAGAGCATGCGGTGAGGTAAGAGCCATTGTTGCGGATGCCGTGACGGTGAACCTTGGTTTGTGTTCAGGCGGGACCATTACCCCATTACAAAAGGACGCCGGAGATTCGACCAAGGACCAGCAACGTCTTCTTTTTGCCAATGGCCATGCAGGTGTTGGAGTCCGATTTTAGAAACTCATTTTGAGGTGGCTCCCTTGCCAAATTTCATTTCAGAAGTTAACATCATGACTGCATGAAGACTTCTTTTTATCGCAGAGCTATAAGCTTTTTTGCCATTATATCTTTGCTGGTGGGCGCACTTTTCGCTCCGGTATTTTTTGCTGATTCCACGGACGCCGCCATCGGTGCAAGTAAAACTTTTTCCGTAGGGAGTGTTACCAAAGATCCAAAGCACAGCGTTATTGCGCCGATTCCCAATACTGGCGGAATGATGCAGATAAACACCAAAGAAGGGTATCGCGTTTCTTTGCATGTTCCCAAAGGTTCCGCCACTACGCAAAATATAACCCTTTCCGCGCTCAAGACGAATCCTTTTAAAATCGGCAAAAAATCCTTTAAGGGCAACGGAATTTTTGTAGAGCCACAGTATCGCAATCTTTCTGGCCGTTATTTTTATTATCCGGCGTGGCTGGTTTTTGATTTTGATCCAAAAGAACCGCAAGCTGATCGCACAAAGCCGGTGGATTACTGTCGTGCGGATCTTTCTACATTTAATCTTTCTCAGTGCCAAAATAGTAAAGGCGACGGTTATTCTTCCGACGATCTTTTTATGATTTATTTTGATCCGGAAGACAAAACGGATGTTCGTTTGGCGCCGGTTTACAGAATTTCTTCCAAAAATGTTTACGCGGCGGAAGTTTTGTATAAAGGC
>JBBTWV010000071.1:0-15857 GCA_038062615.1 Patescibacteria group bacterium
CGGGATGTCATGGAAGTGCTCCAAGAATATGGCGTTGTGGTTCCAGAAGATGTACTTTTAGCGGTTGCCAAGCAAAATGAAATTGGAGATTTCCAAACATCGGACGACGGTGAAAAAGATCTGCATCGTCTCCTTGTTCAGCTTCTTGAAATTGTTGACGGGGCGCAGGGTTATCTCGCTCATTTTCAGTCTTTGCATACAAAGCGCCTGCGTGCACAGATTCAAGATGATGTTTTACCGCTTGCCAAAGTGCGCCCGGAATTCAGCATGGCGTTGGAAAAGAAATGTGAAATGGAAGCGCAATTGCAAGATCTCAATGAAAGAATTGCCAGACACAAGCTTAGTAATGGCGCTCTCATACAAGCCCGGCAGGAGCGCGTAAAACTTTCTGAAGATTTGAAAATCCTCTGTGCGGCGCTTGCCGGCAAGGCGGAATTTGACAGCTCGTTTTTTGCAAAAAATCAAACTCATGATGGAACAAAACGCGGTTCAAAGGAGGTAAAAAGAGCCCGCTTGAGAAAAGAATATTCAGAACGGCGTCATGTTTTGCATGCCGCTGCAAAAGAAATCCCTGTGATTCGTGAGAAAATGGCTTGGTTTAACGGATTAAGCCGCCTGGATCCACAAGACAGGGCCGAACTGGAGAATTTGCAGCTTCGTTTACGGGAATGTACCGGTTTTGAAGCCGCCGATAAGCATCAACGCTCAAGGCAAAGGGGCAACCGCCATCCAAGAACCACTGATGAAATGGCGTGGAATATAGCAGATAGGCAATTGAGTGAAGAATATGATGAAGATCTCCTGGATTTTGAACGCCAATACGTCGCTGAAGTTGAGGAAGAAATACAAGAATGGCTGTGTACTTCTGCTGACTATTTCCTGGAACTTGAAGAATATTATGATTCAGAAATTCAAGCAGCCAATGCGCTCATGGATATGGATGAAGAAGATTATGAGGATATCGTTCCTAAGGCGGAAGTTTTTAAAGATCCGGATCCTGAAAGAACCGCGTTTTACTTTATGCCGCCTGACCCCGTGGCCGAAAATTATGCGCAAGCAGGCTGGCTTAAGGCACAGCCGCATTCAGCGCAAATGCCTACTAGTAGCAGGACTTTAAAAGAACGATACCCGGAAGCGTATGTTCCACTACCAATAAATGGTCATCCAGTTGATAACATCATTTCTGCAAGAGTACTGAAAATCATCACTGAAGCTGAATTGGAAACATACGAAAACCAGACGACCCAAAGGGCACCCAACACCGGACTCAGTAGAAGGACCTAATTTTTATATATGGTTTTATCGCGAAGAACTTCCATCGACGGTCTTGATCCAGAATTAGCGACACTGGCTCGGCAGAGTGAACCAATATCAACCCTATTTGAAACAGGCGGAAATTCGTCTGAATTGACGAACAGAGTTCGGCAAGTGGTATTATTGCTTTCTCATGTACTGCAACATAATTTAAATGGCCAGCTTGATTTATTCACTGATTCTCAGCGTGCTGAAATAATGACACAAGTTGCTGCCCAGCTTATTGAGGTAGGCGATAGAATAAAAACAGTACTTACACGCGCTGGAATAGATGCATTATTGCCACACCAAATGCCGCCGGAAATCGTTGATTCGCAAAGCATTATTGGATTGAAGAAAGAGAAAGACATGGTTGATTCCATTGCTCCAACGGATTTTTCGGTGTTACTCCAGGGAGCAAGAGGCACTGGTAAAGAATTGCTGGCGCGTCGCGTCCATGAAAAAAGCAGACGCCGGAAAGGCCCTTTAATAGTCGTTGATTGCGCGGCTATTCCGGATAGTCTCATAGAATCCGAGCTCTTTGGGCACGAAAGAGGAGCTTTTACCGGAGCTGTTCATGCTACTCCCGGAAGATTTAGAATGGCAGACAAAGGCACGCTGTTTTTAGATGAAGTTGGAGAACTTCCACCTTCGGTGCAGCCTACTCTCTTAAGAGTTCTCCAAGAAAGATCATTCTACTCCGTTGGTGGCAGCGAAAAAGTTTCTGCGGATGTCAGAATTGTGGGTGCAACCAATCGGAATTTGGCGGTTGAAGCCGGGGGAGGAAGGTTTCGGCTGGATTTATTCGATAGAATAAATCAATTTCCTATTGTCATCCGTCCGCTTTGTGAACGGATGGATGAACTGCCGCTGCTTATTGATCACATTATTAAAAAATACAGTGCCCAATTTTCCGGTAAAAATATTACGGGTGTCAATCCTCAGGCAGCCACAATCCTTTCTAAGCAGTCGTGGCCAGGCAATGTTCGCCAACTGGAAAACGTTATTATACGAGCGATGGTGAAATGTCCCGGAGGTTTAATAACGCCGGATGATATTGTATTGGATGAGAATGAAGGGTCAATCGCGGCGATTTATGATCTTCAAAGTTCTTCGGATCTCCAAAATTCTTCGTACCGCATTGTGTCGGAGGTTTTGAGATTATGTCATGATGTTTTAACTGGCAAAAATACAGACCCGGATATCATGGCGAAAAAAATGAAAAAAATAGGAAGTTTAGACGTCATCGAGGGTGCTTTCCGCCGTCTTCTTGTAGAAACATCATTGTCTGTTGCTGGAGGTTTTCGGAATAAAGTTTGCGATATTCTCGGAGTTGGGAATGCGCGCCTGTTCGGATGGCTTAGCAATGAGCTTGCAGACACCGCTAAACGTTTTCCATCTCCTAGGCATAAGGGGCTGCCCGCCAAATAAACCCTTTGTGCGACCCTTGTTTTTCTCACCCAAGCGCGTAGAATACACAAAGTTTTATGAGTTCTTCCCCAAAGAAGTCTCAGGAGCCTTACGAGTACAGCCTTTCGCGTTATTTTTCCAAAGGCACGCAGTACTATTACGGTTACCCTACCGGGGTAGATTCCCACTTTTATATTACCGTTCCTGCGGAAGTGGAAGAGGTGGTGGCCGCCCGCCCCATGACGTGTGCGGGGCCCGGAGTCAAAATTATTTGTTTTGCAACTGCTCTAACGCCTGATGTTTGGGGTTTTTTGCATGATGATCTGGGTGTATTAAGCATTACTCGTGATCAAGTTATTTCTTTTCCAAAGAATGTTACGGCAGAGATTCGTGGGGACGACCGCAACAAGCGTTTAAAAAAAGAACTGGCCAAAATGGCTACGCCCGGAAAACTTGTTATGGCTCAGCCATACTTGGATTCTCAGCTCAAATCCTATTATCAAATTCCTCCTCACCGCGTGGTATGGATGAATGATAAAAGGAACATGTCTTCCTATATTCCCGAAGTCTATTTGCCGCAGAGGTATGCCGAATTTCTCGATGGTCGTTGTTTTATTGATACGACAGAGCAACTTCCTATTCCCTGCGTGGTAAAAGTAACGTCTTCTTCTTCTGGCGATGGTGTGCGCATCTGTCGCTCTATGAAGGATCTCGAAAAAGCCAAAAGAGAATTCAAACATCTGGAGAGCGTTATTGCTGTGGATGAGTGCATTGATGTCGCACAAAATATCGCCGTGCAGTTTGGTATTCCGCAAGATCCGGATCAGGCTATTGATATTATCGGTTGGCATGAACAGCTTACCGACCCTAACGGAGTATTTTTGGGTGGTATTTTAGACCCACATGCCGATGATCAGTTTTTAAAACCGATTTTTGCTCTTCTGCTTGAGAAAATTCTCCCTGAGGTCCGCAAGAAAGGTTGGTATGGTATTGGCGGTTTTGACATCCTCATGGATAAAGAAGGTCGCTTTTATTTTGTAGATTGCAACTTCCGCATGACGGGTATGACGGCGGTAGATTGTTTTGTTCGGAATCACAATATTCAAAAATCACTCGTAGCATTTTTTGGGACTTACCGTGGAACGGCGCAAAAATTTCGCAAAACCATGGGTGAGATTTCACTCCCGGGGAGCGACAACCAGCTACTCCATTTTATGGCTCTTACGGAGAGTGACGGGGTGTTCCGTTTTAATGCCGCCATGCTTTTGGAAAAACGAAATGATGCGGAAAAACTTGCCAAACAGCTCATGAAACTGGGTATTGAGTCTGCCGTATTAAAGAATTTTGCTACGAAAACGATTTAGGCCTAAGCTCGTCTATAAAACGTGAAGCGGAGGAATCGGCTTTATGAAGTTTTGCGCGAGCACGGCTTTATAAGCTCCTTGATTGGGAATCACGATGAGGTCTCCGTCGGAGATTTTTTTGGCGTAAACGTAGTAACCCCAAATATCATGTGGTGTGCAGAGCGGACCAAAAACCGTACAGGGAATTTCTTTATCGGCCGGATGCGTTAAATTCACCATGGGATAGTAAAAGTTTTCGCCATACTCCCAGCCCACCATGTTGACGCCGCCATCGGCAATAACCCTATTTTTGGCTTTGCAATCGGTAATTCTCACGACGATGTGTTGCGCGCGAGTGGCAATAATCCGTCCTGGCTCCGTAAAATATTCGCACTTAATGGTCGCTTCAATGTGCTCTTTAAAAGCGGCGGCAATTTTTTTGGCAAACTGCTCTATGGGCGCCGACCGGGTAATGTAGTACTTGTCCTCAAACTTGGTCTCCACTCCAAAGTGCGCATCGGCCATTTTGATGATTTTTCCCGCTGGCCAGCTATTAGGATAGTGCGCCGTCCATGGGTAAAAACCTTCTGTGCGGTCCGGAAAAAATCCTCCGCCAAAATCAATAAAGCTTACCTGCTGGCGCATAACAGCCGTAAAGTTTTGTTTTAAGTAAGTGCCAATTTCGGCAATGTTGCGAACATACGCGCTGGGGTCTTTATTCCAGCTGGTGTGGAACTGGATGCCACAGAGCTTGAGGTTGGGATATTTTTTGGCGCTCATCCAGAATTTTTTAAGCTCGGTAAGCGGAATTCCAAATTTGGACCAAGTCTCTTGTGCAGGTAGAAAAACGCGAACTCCCGCTCGCATCGTGGTCTTTTGCTCCTGCAACATGCGGCCCAGTTTTTGGAGCTCGCCCCAACTGTCTATATTAATGATGACATTTTCGGCACTGGCCACCGCTAGTTGAAGCTCCTTTTGAGTTTTTCCGGGGCCCGAAAAAAGAATCCTCTTGGCACCAAATTTTTGTGCTAACAAAAGCTCGCGGCCGCTGCTGGCATCCATTCCAAATCCGTGCCGCGCCACGGCTTCTAAAATAGTCGGGTGATCGTTGCATTTAATGGCATAAAAAGAGGTGCAGGCAGGCAAATATTTGGCAAAATTCTGCTTAAATGTCGTAATGTCTTTCTCTAGCGACTCCGTGTCCAATAAAAAGAACGGTGTCTCCACTTTTCCAGCAACTTCTAAAATAGCCTTTCGCTTAGACAAAATATCTTCCACGACTGGCTTTAAATCCCCAACTTCGTCCTCAGATGTATATTTTTCACCTAAATTCTCTTTCTGCGCAAGTCTTCTTGCGGTATTTGAAATTCGTTTTATAGCTTTCCTTGACGACTTAGTGGTTTCATTGAGAATTTTAAGAATTCTTTCTTTGCTTTGTTGAATATGAGGAACCATAAGGTGCGTCCTTCGGACGCTCTACTTGCTTAGCCTCGTGACGGACTCGGCCTTGGTGATGTTTTAGGCTAAAAAAATTTCACAGTCAACGCTCAAAAACTTCAATTGAATTGACACTCTCCGCTCCCTATGCGATATTCCAAACTTAGCAAAACTCTCTATGGAAGTGTCCCCCGCAAGGCGTTCTGGGCCTTTTAAGATTCCGCATCCAGTTCCCATGGAAAAATGGCGGGACACCCATATTAAACGTCAGAAAAATGAGCTGACAGGCTATTACGAAGGTGAGGACGGAGCTCATGATGATCCGAAATATAAAAATCATGGATATCGCAAAATGAGGGTTCTCAAAAATAATCCGGAACCCCTTATTGTGGCACCAGATAGCGTAGAAAGTCGTTCTAACTTTGATGGGTTTGATGAGTATGGAAATCCTTTTAATGCGGACAAAGTTTTGCCAGGAGGAGTGGAAGGTGGAATTCAAGTAGTGCGTGAGGCAGCAGTGCATTTTTTGGATCTCGCCGCCAAGATTTTACGAGAGCGTTTTGATAATGAGGTGCGAATCGTCTTGCTCGACGGTTTTGAGAGTTATATTCGTCAGTCAGCCGGCTACACCCGTTCTTTTAAACAGCTCCTCCGTGAAGAAGGCGCAGAAAAACCTTCTCATACGCAGTTTTATGACCTTGGAAAAAAGGCCAACAATACCTATGCCTGGGTAAAACTTGATACTTCTGCCTCGGAATACCTGGCACTTAAAAAGGAGCTGAGCGCCGATACTGACTTGATGCGAGAGATAATGGAAATAGCGGTGAGGGATACACCGCAAGGTGATTCTCTTGAGAATGCTAGCAAGATTCCGGCAAAAATGAAGAGCATTTTGGAAGATATTATTACTATTTCTGCCAACAGTAAAATGGGTCCGGCGGCTGATCGTCGTCTTAAATTTGATTACAAAAATAATGCTCATGCAGGTGGGGCAGCCGTGGATATTATGTTTATTGATAATAAGACGAATAAGCTTTTGAGTCTGACTCCATACCCTTGGATTGGTGAAGAAGCGGGCATTGATTACATGGAGGAGGATGGAAATTTTGACAAATACGTTACGCTCGCGCGCATAAAACCTTCATTGCAGATTCACTTGCGCGAAATTGGGTATCCTACGGTTGATGATTTTAGGTGGAATGACTGGGTGCGGCTACGCGAGATGAGACGCATCCGGTGGCATCTTGGTAAAGCTCTTGGGGTTACCATTTATAGTGCCGACAATATTAGTGATCCCACAAATACCGGTGGAGAAGATTGGCATAACCAGGTTAATACTATTCTTTATGGACCAGATGGAAGCGTGGTTTGGAGGGCAAATACTGCCGACGAACATCCTGATAGTAGTAATGCTTGTGGCACCATTCAAATTCTTGGACCCAATGCAATTGCGGTATACGAAGGGGAAGCGGCACATGCGGACGCTCAGGAAAATTTTGGGTTAGAACTGCCTGAAGCGGCGTAGTTCTATGCGGCGCCTTTCTTTTTCCTAAATGCCACAACGGCACCAACGAGCAGTACAGCTCCTGCTCCTAAGCCGATCATAGGCCAAGGGGAAGATGATTTTTCTTCTTCAGCGGTATTGCGGCGTTCAGGCGAGATATCCATTAAGCCACTATTCGGATTGGCGGGAGTTCCTTCTCCGCTTGCGGCCTGCGCCACAGGAATCAAACTGAATCGCAGTTTTACCGGCTTACTTTGCGTAGATTCTTCTGGGCGCGTGGCATAAATTACCACTTCGTGATTACCAGCTGTAAGCGCGCGAGGTGAAACCACTTCAAAAGCTCCACCGGTAACATCGGCCAAAATAGCAGAAGTAAATACGGCACTTTGGAAGGTTCCAATCACCATCGTAGAAATATCCGAAACTCCGCTGACGCGCACTTTGCCGTCTTCTCCCGCAGTCACGCTAATATTGCTCAAACCGGCGACTTCAACACCTTCAATACTTTGCACCACGGGTTGCGGAACATCCACCGTTGGCACCACATTTACCAGCACCGGTGCTGAAACCACATTCGTCCCATCGTTGTTGAGGACGCTGGCGTAAGCGGCTAGGGCAGGAAAGTATGAAGTAAGATTGGCCGGGCGTACTTGAAAAAGGTACTGTCCCTTCTCAAAAGCAGTATCAATGGCAAAAATCATTTTGTTATTGTCGGAAGACTCCTTGGTTTCCAGCGCCGTTTCTTTGCCGTTACGATCAATGGCAAAGAGCGTATAAGCCTTATTCCGTGGGCAAGCGGCCAGCACCGAAAAACCATCTGAAGCGAGTTTTATGCCTGGCGTCAAACTTGTGGTGCATCGTTTTTCTAGCTGAGAATCATTACCCTTTTTATTATCAACACCATAGAGTTTTTTTTCGGCAGCCGAAAACACGTCGGTCGTAGCGGCTTTTTCTTTTGGATTTAAGCCAAGCACCACTTCCACTTCATCTGTGACGCCGTCGCCGTTGGTATCTTGCGAAACATTTTCAATTTTTTGATTATATTTTTTCTGGGCCACTTGGCGAATGGTCTCAATCTTTTTTTCTACTTTTTTCTTTTTGATTTCTTGCTGAATGGTTTTATTGGCTTCTTCTTGAGATTTTCCGCCTTTTACGAGTTCACGCTGAACCGCGGCAATACTCACCTCAAATTTTACGAGTTCTTGGTCTACTTTATTTGGATTGATGCCAAGGCTCTGTTCCAAATTATCCGGTACGCCATTGTTGTTAAAGTCGGTGACCGGTGGAGGTGGCGGAGGAGCGGGTGGTGCTGATTGCACAATCTCAAGAAATACCGGTGACTCTTGCACTACTCGCGTGATTTCTTGCTGTTTTTGCTTTTCTTCTTGCTGGCTGGCCAGTAATTCTGCTTCAGCTTTTTTGAGCGCGGCTTCTTGTGCTAACTTGGCTTCTGCTTCTGCTTTTTGAGCAGCTTCTTGTTCCGCTTTTAATTTGGCCGCAGCCGCTTGCTGCGACACTCGCCATAGCTCGGCTTCTGCCGCGGCCTTTTGGGCTACAGCTTCTTGCGCTTTTTGCTTCGTTGCCAGCTCTTCCGCGGTTGGTTCTTGTGCCGCTGGTGCTGGAGGAGGTGGCGGTGGCGTTACTTTTGCGGGTGGCGGAGGTGGCGTTGGAGTTGGTGGGGAAGTCTCAGCCAGAGCTGGTGGTGGAGTCACCTTTGCTGGTGGAGGAGTCACCTTTGCTGGTGGTGGAGTTATTTTTGCTGGAGGAGTTGGTTCCTGTGCCGGTGGCGGAGTAGTGCCGTCATCCGCTTCTTCTTCACCGCAAATTTCCGGGCTGCATTCTTCATCGGTATCTTCTGTAGTCACAACCTGCGCGAAAGGTTTCAAAAAGCGCTCCTGATTCTGTGATTTTGTTTGAGAAAGAGTAAAAACAAGCAAAGCGGCAAGTCCCACGCTTCCTAAAAATCTTCGGCTTTCTTGAAACATAAGTATTGGTTTTTATGATGTATCTTTCTATTTTAGCATACTTTTTACTTATCAGTAAAGAGCGCCGCTTCGCAGGCATCTTTAATGATCTCCCCAAGAATAGGATGGCTGTGGATATTGCGGGAGAAATTTTCCAAAGTCATATCCATAGAAATAGCCAAGGAAGCTTCAGCAACGAGCTCTGTGACACGCTCGCCAATCATATGAATTCCTAAAATTTTGTGTGAGGATTTTTCGGCAATGATTTTGGCGAATCCATCGCGCGAGCCCAAAATAAGCGCTTTGGCATTGGTGCTGGCGGCTCCTTTGCCCACAATATAAGGGATGTTTTTTTCTTTGGCTTTGGCTTCGGTAAGTCCCACGGAAGATACTTCCGGCAGTGAGAAAATGGTATTGGCCACGACGCTATAATTGAGAGGTTCGGATTTTTGGCCAAGAATAGTTTCGGCTGCAATATCGGCTTCGCGTTCGGCGGTGTAGGCCAGCAAGGCTTTTCCTGCTAAATCGCCAATGGCAAAAATATTGGGCACATTGGTTTGCATCGTGTCATTAGTGGTGACGCCGCGTTTTTCGTAGGTCACGCCGGCAGCTTCCAGTCCGATTCCATCAATTTGCGGCTTTCTGCCGGTGGCAACCAGCACAACGTCATAATTTTCCGCCTGTTCGGGGCCTATTTTGGTATTTTTAAGAATCTCAATGCCTCTGCGTAAAAAAAGCCGTTCCATCTCGGCGCTTACGTCATGATCTTCGGTTAAAAGCAGGCGATCGTGCATTTCTGCCACCGTAACTTTGGATCCCAGTACATGAAAAATGGAAGCAAATTCCACTCCCACCGCGCCGGATCCTACTACAAGGAGCGTTTTTGGGACTTCCGGTAAGTCTAGAATTTCTCTATTCGTAACTACTTTATTGTTGACCGAAAATCCCTCTGGTAAAAATGCGCTGGAGCCTGTCGCTAAAATAATAAACTCGGCTTGTAAGGTTTCTACCGCGCCGCTTGTGGATGTGAATTTTACCGTGTGAGCATCTTGCAGTTCGCCGCGTCCTTCTAAGATTTTTGCGCCGGCTTTTTCGGTAATAAATCGCAGTCCCTTTTTAAGCTTTGAGACGACATCCGTTTGGCGTGCTTTCATTTTTTGCCAGTTAAGTTGCGGAGCTCCAACATCAATCCCAAATGTTGCCGCGTTTGAAATTTTTTCAAAAAGCTCAGCCGTCCAAAGGTATGTTTTTGTTGGAATACAGCCAAAATTAAGACACTCTCCGCCAATATCATCGGCAATGAGCACCACTTTTTTACCGGCCAGGGCGAGGCGTTTGGCGGCACGCGTGCCACCAGGGCCGCCGCCAATAATGATCACGTCGGATGGATACATGACGGTATTATAGAGGGAACAGGGGTGAGGTAACAGGGGCAAGATGGCCTGGTTGCTGAGGTGCGTCGCGGAGGCTTGCTCAAAAATGGAGGCGAGTGAGCTGGGAAAATTGCTCCTGCCCTCAGGAGGAATTTTCACCAAGCACGAGCCCCATTTTATCAAGCCGGAGCGTCCGCACCGAAGTGACCAGGCCGCTTGCCCTATCTCGCATTATTCCATCCCTCTGCGCCGTATTTTTCTTTCACCAATTTTTCCGCAAGATTTTTTTCCTCAGCACTCAGCGTGCCATCTTCAAAACTAACTTCGGGAAAAGCTTGCGCAAAGCCTTTCTCAAGAGCTTCTGCCGCTTCTTCAAAGGCAACTTCTCGTCCCAACGCCAAAGACACGCTCGTCACCCTTTGCTTTACATCATCAATTAATTTTCCTTTTAATTTTTCACTTGGCACTTTCAAAAGTGAAAACATCTTATCCACATCTACTTTTAAAAGAATCGTGCCGTGCTGAAGCAAAATGCCCTGCTTACGGGTCTGCGCGTTGCCGGAGATTTTTTTCATGCCGCCGTTTTGCATCACCACAAGGTCATTCAATGGCACAAACTTCGCCTCTAGGCCGAGCCGTCGAGGCGAGGCTAAGCCAATAATGCGCCCGGTGGGCGCAACCTCTCCAAGAACAGCAAGTCCTTTTATAACTCCGTCGCAGATTTTTTCGTACGACTCCAAAATCCCAGCCGGCACCAGCCCCAAGGCTTCAGGGATATGAATACTATAAGTAATTTCATGGTCATGCAGAACCGCTCCGCCGCCGGTTACACGCCGAACGGTATCCACTCCAAGATTTTTACACGCCATTAAATCCACCTCTTCTTCCAAACTTTGAAAATACCCAATAGAAATAGTTGGCGGATTCCAGCCGTAAAATCGCAAAGTTGGCTCAGACTGGGCCTTGGCGATGTTTTCCAAAACGGCTTCATCAATGGCCATGTTCTGTGCGCCCGGCAAAAATCCTGTTTTGAGTAAGCGAAATTTCATAAAATTATGCGGCACTTAAAATAGTTGAGACCAAAGAAGCGTTATCCAATCCAAAAAAGCTGGTTGGAGTTTTTTCTAGAAAATCTTTCAGCCGCGCTTCCAAGGCCGGTACCAAAAGTTCACAGCCTTTCAAGGATGCTTCTAATTTTTCAATATGCTCTTCTGGATACATAAAAAAATCCCCGGTAATTTTTATGGAATCAATTTTGCCGTCGTGATCTTCCAGAGAAATTTTTAAGAGTTTGCCGTTGGGAACTTTGTAAATAGCTTTTTTCACACGAGCCGGTTGTTAAGGAGAGCTTTTTTTGGTATTATACAAGGATGTCAGAAGAAGGAAATGAAAACCCGCCGACGCCTACCCCAAGCACAATGGAAAGCGTTCATAACAATTTTGAAGCGATGCAAACGCTGGCTCCGGCTGAGTTGGCTATGTTGCACAATCAAATAAGTAAGGATGCGGAGGCGCTTCATGCTGAATTTATAAGGCAGTGTGACGAATATCTTATTGATATGGACGTTGAAGGTAAGTCAGTACCTTTTAAATTTCCATACGTTGAAAATGGAGTCGTAAAATTGGCCGATGGTGTGATGGAAGCAGAAAGAATGATCCTTGGCGGGCATGTTTATGAAATTGACGCACCAGGTCCTATTACTTTGGTAGGAATTTCATTTAAGGGTGGGTACGCAGGAGAAACACATATGGAAGGAGTAGCCCCATTAGGATTTCCAGCGCCAGCAACAAGCGTTGCGACGCCAAAACTTTACGCCTTTTTAAATAAGTTACGCGTTGGTCTCGCTCCGGGAGAGTCAGAAAGTATTTGGACAACGTATGGTTCGGTAGAATTTACTTCTAGGCCGAGCCACGTGGCGAGGCTAAGCAATTAATGCGCCCAAAGGGCGCAACCTTACGCCGGGGGCCTAGACAACCTTTCGGTTCACCTTGTATGCTGATCCCAGCTTAGAATTTATTTTAATAATTTATTTTTATGGAAAATCAACACGCTCCTCGCGCCAATCCTTGGATGATTTCTACGCTCGTTTTAGCCGGTATTGTTGTTGGTTACGGCGTGGCACAAATCCCTGGCCTTGGGCAAAAACAGCAAGCTTCGGTAGTTCAGCCGGCAGCGCCAGCACCTCAAGTGGCTCAGCAAGCACCGCCGCCACCTGTCCTTACCGCCGAGCAAGTTGCCTCGCTTCCCGATGACGATGCCGTTTTGGGCAAGACCGATGCGCCTATTACCCTGGTGGAGTTCAGCGACTTCCAATGTCCTTACTGTTCTCGATTTTTTACAACCTCGCTTCCAGCCATTGAAGAAAATTATATAAAGACAGGCAAGGTACGGTTGATATATCGCGACTTCCCACTCGACAAACATCCTCAAGCTCAACTTACGGCGGAAGCTGCGGAGTGTGCCGGTGATCAAGGCAAGTACTATGAGATGCACGACATGATTTTTGAGGAGCAAGATGGTTGGTCTGGCAATCCTGATGCCGCTAAAGTCATGAAGGATTACGCTCGCAAAATCGGGCTGGATGCTAAAAAGTTTGCGACTTGTTTAGATAGCAATGCGCCTGCCGCCGAGGTCCGAAAAGATTTGATTGATGGTGCTACCGCGGGAGTAGATGGCACGCCGGGCTTCTTCGTAAATGGCAAATTGGTCTCGGGGGCTATGCCCTATGAGGCTGTTTTCAAGCCTATTTTTGATGCGGAACTTGCCGGTAAGAAGTGGGTGATTCAGTACGATGCTCTTGGGCAGCCAAGCGTGAAGGTGGAGTAGATCAAGGGTCTTGTATAAGCCATTTTATGGTGAGCAAAAAGGTGGTTTTTGGTTTGACATGACATAAAATGATGTGGTACAATAGGTATGTAAGGTAAAAATAGAAATATAAATTCGCGCCAAGTCTCAAGGGACTTAATGTTCATCTCTAGGAGAAATCCTGCGGGATGATGAAGGAAACTTCTCGACTTCATGTTTCTTCACTTCTACTTTGCACCTTGATAATTCGGAGAAAGTCATCTGATGCAAGCACGCGTCACAGCAATGTGCCGCAGTGGTAAAAGGGTTTTCTTCTCTTCACTCCGTGAATGAGAATAAGGCTCGATTGCCTCGGTCTCTCTTCTTCCGATTCCATCAAGCAGAACATCCGTAAGGATTTCTGGAAGCACTCACCAACATAGAGACTAATCTCTTCTATGGGGTGGGTGCTTTGTTTTGGAATTTTGTATTCCTCGCTCGCGGGCACGGCGTCTTTTGGTCCAGCGACCAAAAGCGCCTTTGCCTCGGCTTTGCTAGTCCCGATGTTAGTCGGGACACCATGCTAGCAAAGCCTGCGGCGATCCCGCTCGGAGAAATACAAAATTCCATGGAGAGGTTGTAACAACGCCGTGCGCGCCACGTATTAAAAGGTACTTCCTATTTTTCAATTTCCCTTGCGTAAATCTTATTTTGGGCAGTCGCACCTCATCTTATCTTTACAAAAACTGCAGCCTCTCTAGAATGCAAAAGTATGCCTAAGAAATCTAAAAATAGGCCGAGCCGCAGCGAGGCTAAGCAATTACTGCGCCCGAAGGGCGCAACCTCTCTGAAAGTTAAAAAAGCCGCTACTAAAAAAGCACGTGCCATAAAGAAAACCGTGAAAGTTGCTAAAGCCGTTCCTCAAAAAAAACCACAAGTTACTCAGCCGCATTCAAGCCAGGCGCAAAGCCAAAAATTGAGCGCCACACAGTGGCGCTGGCGAGGCAAGAGAGAATCCGGCTCCGCCGGTTCGAACGATGCCGAGCGTAAAAAACAGTTCGCAGTGCCGCTTACTTGGCATCACTCACTGGCGCGATTCCGTTCGTTGATCGTCTGGAGTTTTATGCTCGTTGCCGTGTTTGCGGTACTTTCTATTGTTTCTGGCGGCAGTGTGGATTCAAAAAAATCTCCCATCCAACAAAAGTTGGCGCAGGTTTCAACGCTCACTCTTGATAATGAAAATGCTGACGCGACGGCATCTTCTGCCGATGCCGAAGATAATGGACCGGTTGTTCTTATTGCTACGGGAGATGTGATGCTCGCTCGTTATACCGAACAGCGCATGCGCGATCTTGGTGATTACACTTTCCCATTTCAAAAGGTGGCAGAATTTTTAAACAGCGCCGATATTACGATGGGGAACTTGGAATCGCCATTTTTTCCTGGCCGAACGGTTCCTAAAGATTCTATGGTCTTCCGCGCTGATTTGGATGCTTCAAAAGGTCTCGTTTTTGGTGGGTTTGACGTTGTATCTTTGGCCAATAATCATACGATGGGCTACCAAGTTCCAGGCCTCACCAGCACCATTCAAGAGCTTAAGAAAGCCAATATTTTGTATGCGGGTGCCGGTAAAAATTTAGACTTTGCTCACACGCCGGCCATCATTGAAGTAAATGGAAAGAAGATCGCTTTCTATGCTTACAATGATCAAAATATCCCACCTAAACGTCATGGTGAAGCCACGGCCACGATGCCGGGAATCGCCAAGATGGACATTGAATCCGTGAAGAATGATGTCAAAAATGCGCTTACATTGGCCGATGCGGTAATTGTTTCCATGCACTCTGGTCACGAATACAATCCTGAGCCAACTGCTTTTCAAAAAGAATTTGCGCACGCCGCTATTGATGCCGGTGCCACGGCGGTTATTGGCACGCATCCACACATTGTTGAGCCGGTGGAGTTTTATAAAGACGGTGTGATTTTTTACAGCCTTGGGAATTTTGTGTCCGATCAGTTTTTCTCCGAAGATGTGCAGACCGGGCTGGCTGTTAAAATTATGATTGATCCGGAAAAGCCGGTGCAGGTTGAATTTTTCCCCGTGAAAATAGATAAAACCCAGCCGAGACTTTTGGAAGGTGAAGAAAGAGAAAATGCTTTGGAAAAGATGGGATTAAAGTAGGCGCATAATAAAAGTGCTTGATTCTTTTTTGAGTTGCTTTATTATGCGTCTCCTATGGGAAATACCGACACAGAGCGAGGTGCTCTTTTAAATTTGCTTCCTGATGCACTACAACAGCGCATTGTTGATGACTGGATTGATACTGTAGATCCGGAATCTAGAGATGACGAACTCCAAGGTTTGAAAAGCCGTATTCATTTATTGCTGGATGGTTGGTTTGCGCGTTTTACTGATTCTAGTACTGCTCCAGATGAACAAGCTAAAGTTGAGGCCGAGGCTGCCAATTGGGTAGAACAAGAGGTTCAAACCAATCATCTCATTGAGGTGACGTCAGCACTCATGCTGGCAAGAGAGAAAGTTTCTCCAATCGGGTGCAATTTGGAAGAAGCACTCACGATTATTGGTGCAGAAAAGAGGCAGGAAATAGCTGGATGGCGCCTTCCAGACTAATTTTTTGCATGTTCTAAATCCTCGCTTTTCAAAAATGTTGCCGATATACTGTGGCAGATCTTTTTGGCGCCATCGTCTATCGGTTAGGACATCACCCTTTCAAGGTGGAAAGGCGG
>JBBTWV010000072.1:0-5042 GCA_038062615.1 Patescibacteria group bacterium
GTGCGGAAATTGCCGACATGAACATTCGACTCGGAGAAAAAATAGAAGTGAAAGATAAAAAAGTGGTGGAAGGGAAGAAACTCGGAAAATACGTTCACTTAAACAACCGCATTGGCGTGGTGATTTCAACCAGCGGTGGAGATGAAGAAGTGGTGAAAGACATCGCCATGCACATTGCCGCCATGAAACCAATAAACATCTCTCCCGACGAGGTGAGCAGCGATTTAATCGCCAAAGAAAAGGAGATTTGGCGCGAACTTCTCAAAACTGAAGGAAAGCCCGAACAAATTTGGGAGAAGATCATGGAAGGCAAAGAGAAGAAATTCCGTGAAGAATACGCCCTCCTCACCCAACCTTTTGTTAAAAACCCCGAACAATTGATCAAAGATTTGCTCGGCGAACACACCGTTGCGGAGTTCTTTAGGTTTGAGGTATAATCCCAGTCCCATGTGGACACCCATTGAAGAAGCCATCACCGAAATTCGAAGCGGCAAAATGCTGATTGTCGTGGATGATGAAGATCGTGAAAATGAAGGAGATTTGGTGATGGCCGCCGAGTGCATTAATCCTGAAGCTGTAAATTTTATGATGAAAGAGGGGCGGGGTCTCATTTGCGCGCCCATCCATTCAAGTATTGCTAAAAGGTTAAAGCTAAGCCCAATGACCGGAGAAGACGCCGACATGAATCGTTGTAACTTTACGACTTCGGTGGATTACAAATGGGGAACCTCTACAGGTATCTCCGCTGCCGATAGGGCGAAAACCCTTCGTGCGCTCATCGATGAAGAAAACACCGCACAAGATTTCATTCGTCCGGGACATATTTTCCCGGTTTTGGCTCGCGAAGGAGGTGTACTCGTTCGTGCCGGGCACACCGAAGCCGCCACGGACCTCGCTCATCTGGCAGGTTTTCAGAGCGCCGGAGTGATTTGCGAAATCGCAAAAGATGATGGGGAAATGGCCCGACGTGATGACCTTAAAATCTTTGCTGAAAAGCACCAACTTAAAATGATCACCATTAAAGACCTCATCGCTTACCGACGACTCAAGGAGAAACTCGTTGAAAGAGCGGTGGAGACGGTCTTGGAAACGGAATATGGGAATTTCACCATCATGATTTACAGAAACGTCGTGGACAATTTGGAGCATCTCGCTTTAGTGTATGGGACGGTGGAAGGCGAAGAAAATGTTTTGGTTCGCGCTCATTCAGAATGTATGACAGGGGACGTTTTTCACTCCACCCATTGCGATTGCCGTAAGCAACTGGACGGTGCCATGCAAATGATCGCAGAAGAAAAGAAAGGAGTAATACTATACATGCGGCAAGAAGGACGAGGCATTGGTCTCCTCAACAAGCTAAAGGCTTACAAACTGCAAAAGGAAGAAGGCTATGACACGGTGGAAGCCAACACGAAGTTGGGATTTAAGGCGGATTTAAGAGAGTACGGAATGGGAGCTCAAATCCTTAAAGATTTAGGACTGAATACCATTCGTCTCCTCACCAATAATCCTCAGAAAATTGTGGGGCTCGAAGGTCATGGACTTAAAGTTACCGAGCGAGTGGCTTTGGAATGTGAAACCGGACCGTTAGCGAAACGCTACTTGAAAACTAAAAAAGATAAACTTGGTCATCTCCTCGAACGTGTCTAATCCTCAAGCGAACTCGAAGAGTTTGCTAAGCAATAAAGTGGCAACGCCACCTCCTTCTTGGCACATGCGACGAGCACTGCGACTCGCCGAAAAAGCCAGAGGATGGACCCTTCCCAATCCCCTTGTTGGGGCTGTCATTATTAAAAATGGCGAGCGAATTGGAGAAGGTTTCCATACGGCCTTTGGGAAACCTCATGCGGAAGTGGAAGCTTTGGCTTCTTGTACCGAATCGCCCAAAGGAGCCACACTTTTTGTTACATTGGAACCCTGTACTCACCATGGGAAAACCCCTCCCTGCACCGACGCAATTTTAAAAAGTGGAATTGCTAAAGTGGTGATTGCAACCCTCGACCCCTCTGAAAAGCTAAACGGAAAAGGCGTGGAGATTTTGAAAAAGGCCGGACTTGAAGTGGAAGTGGGCCTTTTGAATAAAGAAGCCGCCGAACTGAATCGAGATTTCTTCACCTTTCATCAGAAAAAAAGACCCTTCATCACTCTGAAAGCAGCCTTGAGTTTGGATGGAAAAATTTCAGCCAATCGAGAAGAACAAACTCCAATTACAGGAGATAAATCTCAAGTTTTTCTTCACGTGCTGCGTCGTGAACATCAAGCCATTTTACTGGGAGCCGGTACGGTCTTCACGGATGACCCTCACTTGGGTGTTCGCCGGGTGGAAGGCCGAGATCCTCTTCGCATCATTTTACAAGGAGACCGAGAACTGCCTAAGAAAGCACGGATTTTTCGAGATTCAAATTTTCTGGTTCTAAAAAATCAGACCCTTCCGGAAGTTTTAAAAACCTTGTACGAGAAAGAAGTGGTGTCGGTTTTAGTGGAAGGAGGAAACCAGGTATTCACAGCTTTCTTAGAATCAAACTGCGTGGATGAATTGAAACTTTTTATTGCTCCTGTGTTTTTAGGAGAAGAAGCCCTCCCCTTCGCTCAAATCAAAAAACTGCTCAAATTGAAAAAAACAAGGCTTGAGGAGCTGGGTCAAGATTTACTGCTGACTGCATTTATAGAGCACCCTACTCATCCCCAAGTAAACAAAGAGGCCGGCACTGCCAAGGGCAAGAAGCTCCAAAAGAAGATTGGGAAAAGTAAATCGAGAAAGTCCAAAAACAGCTAGTGCCATCAAGCCGGCTGAAAAAAAGATGCTAAAGCTTTCACGAAGTGGAATAAGTTGAAAGAATTTTGCTTGGCTGAAACGAGCTAAGAAAATCAAAAGTAAAAAAGCACTTATTGAAGAGCTGATAAGGTTGGAAAGAGCCAAGCCGGGCACTCCCAAACTAAGCACTTGAGTGAAAAGGAGACTGAGTCCGATATTTACAAAAACGGTGAGAAAAGAAAGGGCAACGGGTATTTTCGTTTCTGAAAGAGCATAGAAACTTCGAACCAAAAGAGGGATGAGACTTTGAGGCAGCGCCGCCCAAACTAAAATGGAAAAACTACTTAAAGTGAGTAGAAACGCCGATTCATCGAAGGCGCCTCCTCTTAGAATCAGACTTATCACCGGCTCTCGAACGAGGAAAAGCCCTACGGTTGCAGGAACAGCCCAAAACAAAATCGTCTCAAGTGAGGCTCGTACAGTGGCAACAAACTCCTTACGGTCTTTCGAAAGTGCTTTTTCGGCTAAAGTAGAAAAAACAGCAACTGAAAAAGATATAGCCACCACCCCATAGGGAAAACTTTCTAAATTGAGGGCATACATGTAAACGGATAAGGCACCCACTGAAATCAGTGACGCCAAAATGGTATCCACCAAAAGCCCGATTTGTACCGCCGACATACCAAAAATTCGCGGTAAAGAAAGTCGGATAAACTCCCTCATCTCCTTTGTAAACCTTGGCAAGCGGAAGCGGTAAGTGAAAGAACTGAGAAGAATGCCGGGGACTTGAACCAAAAAATGCAGAAAAGCTCCCACGATGACCCCTACCGCAAGGGCATAAACTCCAAACTGTGGCGCGAAAAAATACGCAGCCAATATAATGCTCAAATTATAAACAAGAGGCGCTAAAGCCATACCCCAGAAGCGCCTTTCCACGTTTTCAACTCCCTGCAAAACGCTACTTATTCCCAAAAACAAAGGGGAGAGCAGCATCAATCGGCTAAGATTCACAGCGAGCTCAAGACTTTCCGCATTGAGCCCGGGAGCAATCAGTGGAACAAAGAGAGGTGCAAAAAGAAAGGCGAGAACCCCCACTCCAAGGAAAACCAGGAAAATACCGTTTAAGACCTGGCTGGCAAAGAGAGAAGATTCATTTTCACTGCGAGCTTTGATCTTTGCGTAAAGCGGAATAAAAGCGGTGGAAAGGGCACTCATAATGAGCAAGGTGTAGAGAAGGTCGGGAATCCGAAAAGCCGCTTAGTAGGCATCGAGAGAGAAGAGCCCACCTCCTTCCCCAATACCAAAGGTTTTAGAGAAGAGGTAATCTCGCAGTACCCCTAAGAGACGACTGAGAACAGAGGAAGCCGCCAGAATTAAAGCTCCAAAACGGACCTTGGAGGGAATAGAAGAAATTCTCATGCCCACATTTTAACAAAAATACGTACTTTCCAGGTTAAGTGACCTTGTTATTTGGCCAATTTTATGTTATAGTTAACAGATTAACCAAACCCGTGAACCTCTTCAATCGCATCAACCAAGTTTTAAACCTCTCTCCAAGAGAGTGGCCGCGAGTCCTGGTCGCTTGGAGTATGATTTTCTTGAGCCGAGCGGGTTACATCATTGGAGGAAGCATTCTGTTGGCTCTTTTCTTGAGCCGCATCGGTATCGAGCTGTTGCCTTTACTCTTCCTGGGAAACGCCTTACTAATGATGGTGGGTACGGCTATTTATCGGAATCTAATCCATCGAGTCAGACAAGAGCTATTAATTGCTTCTACCGTTCTTTTTGCCTCCGCATTGCTTGTAGCCTCAATTTGGTTTCTACAGGAAAATAGCCTTTTGTTTTACGGGCTATTTCTATTCGCCGAATCTGTTCTTTTGTCGCAACTGAACATTTTAATTTCTCTTTTTAACGAAGAACTTTTCAGCCCTTTAGAGAGTCAAAGGACCTTCCCCATCATTGAATCCGCCGAAACCTTCGGAGGAATAACGGGGGGGCTTTTACTCTCCGTATTTGCAGACAGTTTACCAAGCTACAAGTTCATTCTCATCTGGGTGATTTTATTGCTTTGCATTTTACCCATCGTGCTTCGGTACAACGCCCGAACCATGGAAATCCCCAAACTCAAAGAAGAAGATATAAACGAGAAAGAAAGCAGCCATTTCTCGGCACTTCGAAAATTTCCCTTCCTGAGGGAAATGATGGTGGTCGTGATGTTTTTTTGGGCCATTATGAATGTTTTGGAATTTCAATACACCAAAGCTATTCAGGAAAATGTATTTGAGGT
>JBBTWV010000073.1:0-8600 GCA_038062615.1 Patescibacteria group bacterium
TAAAAAAACAACAAGGGATTTAAAAAAGTATGACCCAATAATTATATGAAGCACAAGCGGAAAATTTGTTTTGTCATCACCTCTAAAATCCATTACGGCCGGAGTAAGCTGATTTTAGAAGAACTTCGAAAGCGCTCTGACGTGGAGCTGCAGATTGTGGTTGCGGCCTCCGCGCTTTTGGAGATGCACGGCAACGTGCTAGAGGACATGGAGCGCGACGGGTTTGCGGTCAACGATAAAATTGTGATGACGTTAGAAGGCGGGAACACGGTTGCCATGGCAAAAACCGCCGGAATAGGCATTATGGAATTTGCGACCGCGTTTGACAACCTGCTGCCGGATATCGTGGTGGTGCGCGGCGACCGGTACGAGGTTTTATCGGCAGCAGTGGCTGCGTCATACCTCAACATTTTGGTTGCGCATGTTGAGGGCGGGGATATAACTGGTACCATTGATGAGAGCGTTCGGCACGCCATTACCAAGCTTGCGCACATTCACTTTCCGACAAACGAGATCTCAAAGAGCCGTATCATCCGCATGGGAGAAAACCCGCGGTACGTGTTTAACGTCGGCTCTTCGGATATAGAGTTTGTGTCAAAGAACACGTTCAAGGTTTCTGAAAAACTCATCAACTACCTTGGGGTTGGCGATGTCATTGATATTGACAAGCCCTACCTGATGGCCATGCAGCATCCCGTGACGAGCGAAGTCAGAATGAACCGCGCCAACATTACCGCAACACTGGCGGCAGTACACGAGCTTGGCGTGCCGACCATTTGGTTTTGGCCGAATGTGGATGCGGGCACAGATGAGATTTCAAAAGGCATCCGCATATTCCGCGAAGTGCACAATCCAAAACACATGCGGTTTTTAAAATACCTGCCGCCGGAGCAGTTTATCGGTTTGCTTAAAAGAGCGGCATGCTTGGTCGGAAATTCATCATCAGGCATCAAAGAGTGCTCGTACCTCGGCGTGCCTGTGGTTAATATCGGCACGCGCCAAGCAGGCAGAATGCGCGCGGGGAACGTCATAGATGTTGAATACGACAAGGCCGCAATCAAGCGTGCGGTCAAGCGCCAGCTTGCGCACGGTCCGTACAAGCCATCGGCCATGTACTTCAAAAAGGGTACCAGCAAAAAGATCGCCCAGATTCTTGCGAAGGCGCGGCCGCGTTCGCAGAAACAATTTATTGACTGAGTATGATAGGCGTTGACATTATTTCGATAGAACGGTTCGCGAAGATAGGAGAAGGCGACTATAAGCACTGGTCAAAATTTTTTTCCAGACGGGAGTGGAAGTACGCGTTCGGAAAACCAGATCCGCACCGGTCGTTAGCCGGCATCTACGCCGCAAAAGAAGCAGTTATGAAAGCAGTGGGGGGTAAGGTGATGGAACGAGCCGATAGAATTGAGATCACGCACGCTCCAGACGGCAAGCCATTGGCCAAGATAGATAAAGAGGAGTCCCGCGCGGTCCACGTGAGCATCAGCCATACCAACGATATTGCTGTGGCAGTTGCTATCCAATATGAATGACAAGACATATAATGTAGCGCTGCTCTCCAACTTCACCATCAAGGGCTTGGATGAGCAATTAAAAAAGTCCGCAAAGCGGTACGGTGTTAGCATTGGCACTTACCTGGGAGAGTACGGCCAGTGGCAACAGGAGATTTTAGGCGAGAAGCTGTACCAGCTCAACCCGGATATGGTGTACGTGGTTGTTGATTTTGAGGACGTGGACAGTCAAGTAGGAATGATTGACCAGCTTGCTTTGAAAACGAACGCAAAAATTGTTGTTTGCAATAAAGTTTTTGAATCTGGTTTGTCATCAAACGTCAATAACGCGCTTAATGAGCGATTCAAGGACAATCCGCAAATACGGGTGTTCGATTTTAATACATGGCTTGAATCAATCGGGAAAGAAAAGCACTGGAACACCAAGTACCGCGAGCTTGGAGATATGCGCCTTGCCCCTGCCGCGTTTCCCCAATTCGCTAACGAACTCGCGGCCTACCTTGTCCCGCTTGCAGGCAAAACCAAAAAGTGCTTGGTGCTCGATTTGGACAATGTTCTTTGGGGGCGCATTGTCGGCGAGGATGGGATCCAGGGAATTGCTCTCGGTCCAGAGGGCGAGGGAAAGCCATTCTACGAATTCCAGAAGTATGTCAAGACCCTGCAGGAGCGTGGCGTGATTCTCGCCATTGCGAGTAGTAATAACGAGGCTGACGTCAAAGAAGTTTTTGAAAAGCATGAGCACATGGTGTTGCGCGAGGATAATTTTGCGTCAATCCGCGCAAACTGGAACAATAAGGCGCAGAATATCCAGGAAATTGCAGAGGAGCTCAACATTGGGTTAGATAGTCTGGTGTTCATGGATGATGACCCGCGCAACCGGGAGTTGGTCCGTGAATCAATCCCAGAGGTTGCCGTGATTGAGATGCCTACTGACCCTAGGGAGTACGCCAAAACACTTGCGGAGTACAAAGGTTTTACGTCATTTGGGGTAACCGAAGAAGACAAAAAGCGCGCAGCAATGTATGCTGACGAAAAGAAGCGGCGTTCGTTCAAAGAAGCATCAATTGATATGGATAGCTTTTTGAGGGGTTTAGGGATCGCCATCACTATGCAGCCGGTGTCGGATGCGTCAATTGCGCGCGCCGCGCAATTGACGCAGAAGACGAATCAGTTTAACCTTACCACACACCGGTACCAAGAAGAGGATATACGGGATATGCTCACGCAGGGGTTTGCGATGTGGATACTGGACGTGAAAGACAAGTTTGGCGACTATGGTCTCACGGGGCTTGCTGTTGCGTGCGATGCGGGCGAATACTGGGACATTGATACGCTGCTCTTGAGCTGCCGCGTGCTGGGCAAGCGCGTGGAAGAAGAGTTTTTCAGCTGCGTGCTGAATCAACTGAAGAGTCAAGATGCAAAGAAAGTCATCGGCACGTACATTCCTACGGCAAAGAACGGCCAGGTAAAAGATTTTTATCAGAAGTTCGGTTTCACCAAACAGCAATCAGGCGCCGGGGAGGTATGGGAGCGTGACTTGGCATCCTATGAGCATAAACCATTAGATTTCATTAGTATCACCGTCATATGAACCACGAACGAATAGCACGCACATTCATACACATGTCAGAGGGGGAGAAAATCCACAATCAGGAGTTGGTGGTGCTCTTTAAACATGCTCCCATTCCTGAGGATGAGATCATTGCGAACCTCGGGCTGTTTTTGGGCAGAAAAAACCTCACCAGGATTCTCTGGATGGATGAACTTTACCAGAAAATTGTTACTGTCCCCGGGGTTATTATGGAATTTGGGTGCCGCTGGGGGCACAATCTTGCCCTTTTCGGGGCGTTTCGGAGCATGTATGAACCGTACAACTACAGCCGAAAAATTATAGGATTTGATACATTCAGCGGATTTAGGCCCCTCCACGAAAAAGATGCGTCAGAAGCACGGTTGAAATCCGGTGATTACAGCGTAACGCGCGGTTACGAACAGTATCTTGAAAAGTTATTGGCGCTCCATGAACAGGAGGCGCCTATCGCGCACATTAAAAAATTTGAGCTCATAAAAGGAGATGCGCCAGAACAGTTGGAACGGTATCTTAAGGACCATCCTGAAACCATTATCTCATTGGCATATTTTGACATGGATATGTATGAGCCCACCAAAGAGTGCCTCGAGTTAATTCGGAGCAAAGTTACCAAGGGCTCTATCATTGGGTTTGATGAGCTCGCATCAACTGTTTTCCCAGGCGAAACTACGGCGCTGGCGGAAGTATTTGGTTTGGATAAATGTCGTATCACGCGGGACCCGAAAAATTCTCTGCCGTCGTACCTCGTCATTGAATAATGCGTATGACGAAAAAATTATATATATTGCTTTCTGAAATCCTTGTGATTGCGCCGGCAAGCATTACCGACGAGACCGCTCCGGAGAATACGCCGTCGTGGGATTCGTTTAATGGTCTGATGATAGCCGCGGAATTGGAAAAGGCGAGCGGTATTCAGTTTACCATGGAAGACGTTTTGTCCGTAAAAAAGGTTGCTGACATTAAAAAGATTTTAGAAAAGTATCATGTGAAGTATGAGTGCTGAATGGCCAAACATTAGCGTTGGTGATGAGGCGTCTTTTGAGATCATGGTAACCGAGGACATGGTTTCGAAGTTTGTGGAAGTCAGTGGTGACGATAATCCGCTGCACGCTGATTCGTCGTTTGCCGTGTTGAAGGGTTTTTCCAAGAAAGTTGCGCACGGCATGCTGCTGGGGTCGCTGTTTTCGCGGCTTGTGGGCAGGCACTTTTTTGGGGACGACAATTTGTATATAAGCCAGACGCTCCAGTTCCGTAAGCCGGTGCTGATTGGGGATACGGTTTTGGTCAAAGGGGTTATTACGGACAAAATTGAATCAGCAAAAATTTTGCGCATCCGGACGACCATTGAATCAGGTGGAACTGTTGCCATAAGCGGCGAAGCGCAGGTAACACTCATCGTATAACATCAATGCATTCTATGGGCACCCTCTCCGATAAAACCATTATTATCACCGGCGCTTCGCGCGGCATTGGCAAAGCCATTGCGTTGCATCTTGCCCAAAAAGGTGCGCATGTTTGCGTCAATTACCTCGTGAATAAGAAGCAAGCCGAGGATGTGGTTAGCGAAATCAAAAAAGCAGGAGGCAGTGCAATTGCAGCCCAGGCAGACGTCACAAGGGAAGATGAGGTGGCAGCCATGGTCAAAGAAACCACGCAAGTGTTTGGCCCGATTTTTGGAGTCGTAAATAACGCAGGAGCAGCGATCAGCCACACGCAGTTTGTTGACACGGGCTGGGAAGAGTTTGAGAAGCACTTTGCAGTGCAAATCAAAGGAGTTTACAACACCATCAAGGCCGCGCTCCCCTCAATGTTAGAGCAGAAGTCAGGTTGCATCATCAACATTGCTTCAGCCTATACCCTGGATGAGCCGCCCGCTCGGCTTGCTCCGTATATTACCGCAAAGCAGGCTGTTGTGGGTCTGACGCGCTCACTGGCGGCTGAACTCTCAAGGCGTAACATCCGGGTGAATGTCGTATCCCCCGGGTTTACGGAAACTGACCTAACCCGAGATTTGCCGAGGATCATGCACGAAGCAGAGGCAGCAAAAGCTCCGCATGGGCGTTTAACCACGCCGGAAGATGTTGCGCGGGAAGTGTCATTTCTTATGTCAGATGAATCAAAAACCATAACCGGAGAAAATCGTCCCGTTTCCGGCGGCAAAGATGTGTAATACTATGCTCGCGAACGCAGTGCGACAATTCAGAAAAGAGGATTTTCCAAAGTTCGCGGAATTCGTAAAAAAACAGTTCCACGAGAAGTATATTTTGTCAGATGAGCAGTTTTTTGAGTGGCAGTACCGAAGCAATCCCTCCCTTGATGACTACGCGTTTTTTTTGCTGGAAAAGAACAAAGAGGTGTACGGGTATATTGGTATGGTGCCGCTTGATTACAAGATGGGGGATAAAACGGCCCGACTCAATATGTATGCGAATCTTTTGGTGGATGAGCGCGTGCGCTCGCTCGGGCTTGGCACGCTCCTGATTAAAAGAGCAATGGAAGCAGGCAGTCCGGCCGCAATTTCCGGATACACGCCCAAGTCGTTCCCTATCTACCAAAAGCTGGGGGACTGGAGGGCGCTAGGGAATTTGTATCGGTATATCTATGCGTTCAATCCGGACGCAGTTAAAAAATTACTGCCAGAGAATGTTCCGCTCTCCCAAGCGATGTTAGGATTGCTTCGGGGGCATATGCCTCCTCGCAATGACCGTAGCCTGTCATTTGAGCCAATCACGACATTTGATGCGTCGTTTGACGAATTCTGGAGGCGGGCCAGAGGCCGATATGCAAACACCGTGGAACGGACTGGCGCGTACCTGAACTGGCGGTATGCAAATCATCCACATTTAAAGTACGAAATGCGCGTCGCACAGAAGGATGGTCATATGGTCGGATACATCATTTACCGGATTGAGCGTGTTGATGATTTTTCACTTGCGCGAATTGTTGATTTTGTGGGCTTGGAGCACACAGAATCAAACATCCTCCAAACGTTCATATCGGAAGTTGCGAATAAGGTTGACATGGTAGATTTCATGGCGAGTGGTCAGTACTATCACGAATCGCTCAAACAACTCGGTTTCTTTAACGTGTACGGAACGCCGTTTGAGTATTTACCCATGTACTTTAACCCTGTCTCGTACTCAAAAAATTACATCAATTTTTGCGCGTGGCAACGTGATGAGTCTATTGACAAAGACGTGTTTTATAACCATAATAATTGGTATTTAACAAGAGCGGACGGGGACCAGGATAGGCCGAACCCACACTAGGGATTATGTATAAAAATAAGAAAATTTTAGGGATTATTACGGCTCGGGGCGGCTCAACGAGCATTCCCAAAAAGAATATCGCCCCGCTCGCCGGCAGGCCTTTGATTTGGTACACCATTGATGCTGCGCAAAAGAGCGCACTGCTTGACCGCACCATTGTTTCAACAGACAACGAAGAAATCGCCGCCGTTTGTCGCGCGCTCGGAGCTGAGGTTCCCTTTATGCGCCCTCCGGAGCTCGCGCAGGACGTTACCCCGCACATTCCGGTTGTGCAGCATGCGCTCAAATGGCTTAAGGAGCACGAAGGTAAGGAGTATGACTATGTGATGATTCTCCAGCCCACTTCACCGCTGCGAACCACAGAGGACATTGATAGTGCAATCAAGAAAGCAGTTGACACTGGCGCGGATTCAGTCATGGGCATGGTTCTACTCACTGATTTTGACCCGGTTAAGGTTAAAAAAATTGAGGACGACGCCATTCTCCCGATGTTCGCTGATGAAGGTCCGCAGTCAGGCCGCAGGCAAAAAGGGCAGGAAGCGTACAAGCGCAACTGCGCCATCTATCTTACCAAGACGAGTTGCATTATGCGCGATGATCTGTTCGGCGAGGTTTCTCGGCCGTACATGATGCCGCCGGAACGTTCAGTTGACATCAATGAGCCGTTCGACCTGCGTGTAGCAGAGTTACTATTCATAAAAAATGAACGCTCCCGTTAGGTCTATGACAAATATTTCATCGTTAAAATTTGCGCTTTTCCTCTTGTCCGTAGCGCTCCTACTCGCCGCGAGCCTTTTTAGTTTAACCGGCAAACCGCCGGTTTGGTTCGACGAAGGAATTTTTCTCCACGCCGGCCGTACCCTGGCTGACGAGGGGGTGTTCGGAATTCAGGTCGCTCCCGGCCGATTTGAAGACCTTTCTCTGGTTACCAGCGGCTATCCGCTTCTTGTGCCCCTTGCTCTGGTGGTAAAATTTTTTGGTCCGAGCATCTTTTCTGCGCGGCTCATGATGATGTTTTTCATTTTGGGGTTTGCCGCTCTCTTTTTCCTTCTCGCAAAGAGGTTGTATGGCACATATCCGGCGCTCGCAAGCGCGTTACTTTTGGCGTCGTTCGCTCCGCTCTACGGCAACGGAAAATCAGTGCTCGGTGAGGTGCCTGGGTTGTTTTACTTCATGGCGGGGCTACTGTTTCTGCACCGAATTGAAACAGGACAGGCGGGTGTTGATTCCGCACGGAAGAGGTACCTGTACTCACTCCTGGCTGGTGTAGGGTTCGGGCTCGCGGCCAGCACGAAGCCGCTGTTTTTGCTCGTGGCGGGCGGCGTGTTCGCGGCTGTGGTCGTGCGGTTTCAGTTCTGGAAGCGCCACCTCCGCGAATTCTTGAATGTCGGCATCGGTGCCGCCATTACCCTCGCCGTTTGGGCGGGCACTCAGTTTGGCGGTTCGGTGAGCATTGAGCGCGTGTTGTCGTTTTATGCCAATCCATACGTGCTTGCCGCTGGCACCATAACTACGGTTATTAAAACGAATGCGCTGCGTTTTTTCACGGAGTCCACCCCCATTCATTTTGCGTTCCTGTTCGTACTGTGCGTGATATTTTTTGTAAGCAGGTTCCGCCGCAGGGAACGGGTGTACTCAAGCGAAGTGGCGATACTGGTGTTCATACTACTCGTGCTTGCCGCCTATCTGCGCACTCCGGGCTGGTACCGTTACTTTTTTACGGCGCACGTGATGCTCTTTCTATTCCTGCCGCCAGTGCTTACGCGCATTGGTGAGTTTATCCATTCACGTTTTCGTCTTTCCACGGGGCGTCTGGCTGTTGTTGTTCTTGCGCTACTTTTTGTCGTGCAGCTTGGCCACTTCATAAAGAATGAATACCGGTACGAGAGCGACACAACAGAGCCAGCGCGCATCCATTTGGCCGCCATTCCGCCCAAGAAGAGCATCATGTTTTACAACGCAGCCGAACTGGCATACCTCTACCCCCGGAAAAATTTTTCCCAGTACCTATTTTTTAACGAAGGGTTTGAGGTGGGGAAAGAATCAAAAGACAAGCTTGCCAGCGGCGCGTTTGACGTGCTGGTGGTGCCGGGCGCAAACTTAGCCGAGGTTTCTGGTGGCTGTTACGCGCTTGAGTACACCGCGAGGAGTTACATTTTCCTTACCAAAGATCCTGGTCGTTGCCCGGAGGCAGGTTCCCTATGAAGATTCTCAACACTATTGGCC
>JBBTWV010000074.1:0-2843 GCA_038062615.1 Patescibacteria group bacterium
ATTTTAGCGGCAGCTCTGGTAGTTTTTTATGCCACACACAGCATTATTGTAGAAGGGGATTCTCAAACTTACCATCTCCCTTTTGTCATCGAATGGCTTCAAAATGGCCATATTTTTAATGTCCTCTACACGCCTTATGTTGGCCCATTGGGTTATTATCCGGGGAACTATGAGCTATTACTTTTTTGGCTCATGGCACCCGTGCGGCATGATTTTTTTGTTCCACTCTTAAATATCATTATTTTTATTCCATGGCTTTTTTGCCTTGGCGGACTGGCATCTTTTTTCACTGAAAATCGAAACAAGGTCATGATGTTTCTTGCGGCATTTGTTTTCTCTCCTCTTTTTATAAGGCAGCTTGGGGTTCCTCAAAATGATCTCTTCTTTGCTTTTGCCCTCTCCGCCACCATCTTTTTCTTTTTGCATTTTCTGCGGCACGGAGCTCGTCACGATCTTTATTTTGCCGCTATGGCATGGGGTCTTTTTGTTGGCACTAAGATGTCTGGTATTCCTTATGGAGGTGTACTTTTCCTTGCGGCGCTTATTATCCTTATTACCCAAAAACACTTTCATAGAGAACGCCGTTGCCTCTCAAATTTGCTATGGGCACTTGGTATCGCCTTTCTTTTTAGTGCTTTTTGGTACGTCCGCAACTGGTCGCTTACCGGCAATCCGCTTTTCCCCATAGATGTTTCACTTTTTGGCCAGAAGATCTTTGACGGATACCGCGGTATTACGGAGCACCTTCGCTCACTTTCACTCATGGCCTATTTAAAAACTGATCAGCTCCTTACGGTTCTTCGTTTCATTAAATCTTTTGGAGTTTCGGTGGGTTTTCATGGCATTTTTATTGGCATCGCAGCCGTGACAAGTTTTGTCTCACTTTTTAAGCGGAATGCTAAAAATCGCAGTCTAAAACTGCTCTTTTTATTCCTCATGCTCATCTTTTTTGGTCTCTATGTAGTGGCACCATTTACCGGAATGCATCTTTATCCCAACATTCGTTACCTCGTTCCATTTTTGCTTTTTGGATTTTTACTCATGCTTTTTTCGCCCGGACTTTCACGTACTGTGAGCGGAATTTTTTATGCTCTCTGTTTTGCCAACATCGTGCTTCTCATTCCTTCGCAAGGCCGTCTCATTCACTACATGAATGATTATGTTTTTTATGATCTCGCTTTTACTTTTCAGCTTCTGCCTTGGTTTCTTCTTTTTCTTGCCGCGCTTTTGGCTTTCGGTCTGGGATTCTTCAAGCGTCGCAAAATTTCATTTGTGGCAGCCATTTTTATCCTCATCCCTTTTCTTTGGCATGCTTTCCAATTTCGCGAATTAAAACAGTATGAGGCCATTTATATGCCAGAGGCACCGCCAGAAAAAATCCTTTTAGAGCCACGCTTCAAAAATCTTTTTAGCTGGATTTCTGATCATCTTCCTATGGATGCCAATATTGCCGTTTCGCGCGTGCCGCTTTTGTATCATCTCTATGGTAAGCAGTTCACTCGTCGCGTCAGTTACATCAATATTAATAATTGTGATGGCTGTTTGTACCATGATTTTATGTATTCGCCTCAGTCTATTTTGCGTGATCCCAATTATAAGGATTGGCTTAAAAACCTTGCCGGAGAAGGGAAGCAGTACCTTGTTTTAGGGCCACACATGTTGCCGGAACTTCCACGTTACGAATATGTTTGGGCGCGTGAGCATCCCGAATCATTTACGCTGCTCTACGAAAAAGAAGATATTTTTGTTTACCAAATTCATGGATAATAAATTCATGGATAATTAAGGCACCTCTGAAAAATATCTTTTCTACTGCACTTCGCAAATTGTGGCTGCAAATTTTTCACCGCTCCTCAACGTATCTTGACCTGATACGCTTTCGTCGCGGTTCAAAATTTTCGCTCAAAATTTGCAAAGTTCGTCACGAAAATCTATTTTTCAGAGGTGCCTTCTCTTTTTGAAAAATTTGTCGCCGAGGCCCTCGCTTCTTTTCCAAAAAAACTTCGTGATGCCATGGGGAATGTTGCCATCGTCATTGAGGATTTTCCTCGCGCTAAAAAGTCAGGCGAGCACGAAGTCCTCCACCGATCTATACTCCTCGGCCTCTACCAAGGTGTTCCTCAACCTTTATGGGGGAGGGCAGAGAGTGGAATTCTTCCCGATAAAATAACAATATTCAAAGGTCCTATTGAGCAGCTGGCGCACACAGAGGCAGAGGTAAAAGATCTAGTGAAAGAAGTTCTTTGGCATGAGATTGGTCATCATTTTGGCTTTACTGATGCGCAGTTGCGCGGAATTGAGGCGCGTCGCAAAAAAAAGAGACACGGCTCATAATTTTTTGATATGATTGGCCCAATGATTACTCCTATAAAAGAACTCAAGAAAAGCGTAGGCCAGTCCGTTACGATCCAGGGCTGGATGTTTAATAAGCGTAGCAGTGGCAAAGTTTCTTTTTTAGAACTGCGCGACGGCAGCGGAGAGGTGCAGGGAATTGTAGTAGAAAAATCGGCACCAGAAGCTTTTAAAATTGCCGGTGAATTAAATTTTGAAGCCTCAGTAGAAGTCACGGGCACGGTCTGCGCTCACCCCAAAATGGCAGATGTTTTTGAACTTCAAATTTCGGCCATCAATATTATTCAAAACCCTAGCGAAGAATATCCCATTACCAAAAAAGAACACGGCCCTGATTTTTTGTTAGATCATCGCCATCTTTGGCTCCGTTCTCGCAAACAGGCATCCATTATGCGCATTCGCCACACGGCCATGTACGCCATTATGGAATTTCTTGAGCGTGACGGCTTTACGCGTATTGATTCTCCTATTTTTACGCCAAGCGCTTGTGA